>JAGBAU010000220.1 GCA_017938785.1 Clostridia bacterium | reverse complement strand
TCCTGTTCAATTTGTTGGAACGCGAGGTTGAGCAGCGCAGCCTGATAAGCTTCCTCAAGCGCTTCCAGGCTATGATCAGGAATGAAGGAGTTCTGTTTCATCATGCTTCCTCCTCTCTCAGAAGTTCAAATACTTTCCTGCGGGCACGGCCAATCAGTGAGCGCACAGCACTTGCTTTGATGCCGAGTATTGTACCGATTTCAGCATCGCCCATATGCTCGTAATACTTCATGCGCAACGCCAGGCATTCCCTCTCCGGCAGGCTCTGCAGCGCCTTTACCAGAGATCGCACCTGCTCCCGATACAATAGCTTCGCATCCACGGCATCACTACCATCCGGCAATATACGCAGTTTTTCCTCTGCATCGCCAGGATAGAGCTTTCCGTCTTTGCGAAGCTGCCCGATTGCTTCATTGCGAACGCATGTAAGCAGATACGAACGCAGTGAAGTTGAATTGCAGGCGTGCAGCAGATCAATGCGGTCGATCAGCTTCAGCATAACCGCCTCCACTGCATCCTCCGCACGCTGAGCATTCTTCAAAACACCCTTTGCCTTTTGGAACATCAGCGCATAATTCTGCGTATACAACCGCTCTATAAATTCCCGGTCGCTCTCATTTTCGATGGCCAGTATCGCCCAGGTAAGCATGAACCGCCACTCCTTTCCGCGTTCTATAATAAAGACGCGCGAACAAACCAAAATGCAGCACACATCAGATGTTTTTTTGCAATTATTCCATACGAAAAACCGTTGTACCTTTCGGTACAACGGTTTTGGTTTGTCTGGATTGTATCAGTTGGTATCCGGGCACAGGGGGCCTGCCAGTTCTTCCATGAAGAACAGCTTGCCGGGCATGGTGGGAATCCAGGAGGAGGTGATCTCCTTCACCGGGCCGTGGCGCAGGGTCATCCAGAAGGACATGCCCTGCCACTGCATGCCGCGGGACAGGATGCCGTCCGCGCCGCCGATGCAATAGTCGGATGCGAAGATGATGCCGGGGCCGATGGTGTTGGCGAAGCAGGGAATCAGCGGCCAGCTGGAACGGAAGGAGGTGATTGCATTCTGCTCGATGGTCAGAGGATGCAGGTTGGCGCCGATTCGATAGGGCGCTGCCTTCCACTCTTCAACCGTGGCGTAATCCTGGGCGAAATGGGGCTCCCAGAATGCGATATGGCACATGCGGCCGATGCCGTATACCATGACCTGCTTGGCGCCTTCGGCCTTCAGGGCTGCAATCTTTTCGGGATAGGTGGGCAGGTTTTCCTTGGTGGCGAAGTTGCGCTGGTCTTCCGGAACGGTCAGCTCGCCGAGGGGGCCGTAGAAGGCTTCGGTCATAGCGTTCTGGAAAGCGGCGGGATCGGATGCGGGCAGGGTGTTGCCTTCGCAATCAGCCCACTCGTCCATGTTGAAGCCGTAGACGTGCTTGCAGTCCACGTTCCACTCCTTCAGGAAGTAGACGGCCCACTTGTACATGCCCATGGGACCGACCGGCAGGATGAGGATCAGCTTGCGGCCCTCTTCCTTGGTCTTCTTGATCTGCATGGCGATTTCGTGGCCCATGTATGCGCCGAACTCTTCCAGGTTGGTGCACTTTACGGGAGCAAAGCCGTCATTCCAGAAGGCCTGGCGGTCGCATACGGTTGCGGGATCATTGGAAACGCATTCCTTGATCTTCTCGATGTCCCAGCCAACGGGCAGGATCTGGCTGAAGTAGGAACCCTTCAGGGTGTTGGTCATATCCATGATAGAACACATCCTTTCAAATATGTATGTCCGAGTCGATTACAGGAAAACGACGATGTTTTCTTCCAGGGAGCGGATGCTGGCCTCGATGATTTCGAGAACGCCGCGGTTCTGCTCGTGGGTAACACTGGCTTCACGGTCTTCCTTGATTGCGGAGAAGAACTCGTTGATTTCACCGGCGAACATATCAATCTGTTCCGCCTGGAGGGGTTCGGCAGGGCCGCCCACAGGATACCACATCAGGTTGCTGCCGCGTTCTGCATCGTCATTGATATTGACGCCCGCGGTCAGTGCATAGTTGATGGTACCCTTGTCGCCGGCTGCGCGCACTTCGATGCTGAAGGGCCAGTCGCCGGTCATCTCAAGGCTGGTTTCCACAACGGCCTTGGTGCCGTTTGCCCAGGTCAGGCTGGTGCACACGTGGTTCCAGCAGCCGGTGGGGCTCTTCCAGCCGGTGCAGTATACGGATGCGGGCTTGCCGAAGATGGAGTACATGTAGTCGATATCATGTACGTTCATATCGTACAGACCGCCGCCGCTCTTGGAGGGATCGCGATGCCAGGTTGCCCAGGTGGGATGCTGGGCAAGGCGCTTTTCGTAGATCATATGGATATCGCCGAGCTTGCCTTCGTCGATGTAATCCTTGATGGTGATGAACTCGGGCCACCAGCGGGCAACCTGCGCCACCATGAAGCGCACGCCGTTTTCCTTGCAGGCGGCGACCATGCGGTCGAAGGATTCCACGGTGAAGGTGATGGGCTTTTCACAGAGAACATGGCAGCCAAGCTTTGCAGCTTCCACCACAAACTTCTCGTGCAGGTCGGTGGGGGTTGCAATGATGACCACGTTCATGTCGGTTGCGGCCTTTGCATCCTGCAGGGAGGTGAAGAACTTTGCACCGATTTCCTGGGCAACCTTCTCGCCCTTTTCGGCGTTGCGGGCAACAACTGCAACTACCTCTGCATCCTCGATACCCTTGATTGCTGCGAAATGGTTCTGAGCGATGTAACCGCTGCCTACCACTGCTACCTTGAACATAAAAAATCCCTCCTGTTCAGTTTCTGATCGGTATAAAAATGAGCCTTCGTCGTTCTCATAATTCTCCAGTGCATTTACAATCACATTATAGCATGCACGAATTATGATGTCAACGACTTCGGCCCATTTCCTCAACAAAAACGAAACAAAAGAGGCAATCTATCCGGGAACATTTCCCGGCATTCTGTACTACATGGTGAAATTTTTAAATCAAACGCTGCGCTTTCTGCCGATCTCGAACTTCTTATCGATGAAATACTCGGCAACGCCGATGCCGCTGTTTTCAACGGTGATGCTGCCATAATCGAAGGTGAGGCCATGCATCAGCACATTTCCATTGGTACGTTTTGCCAAAAAGCGCAGACGCTGGAGGAAGCCCTCGCCCAGCTTTTCAATACCGCCGCCGACGATCACCCTGCGGATACCGGTGACGCACACCACGGAATAGATGCCCGCAAAGAGCTGTGCAGCCACATTGTCGATGGCGCCGATGATCTCCTCATCCCCGGAATCATAGGCCTCGCCGATCATCTCAAGGGTCAGTGTACCCGGGCGCTCCCGCAGGGACTTGAACGCCTCCACAGGTTTGAACGCAGCAATCTGCGCTGCGCGCTCTACCACTGCATCCACATTTACATACTGCTCCAGGCAGCCGCGTCCGCCGCAGGAACAGGGTTTACCATTGTAGTTGATGGTCACATGTCCGATTTCACCGGCGAAGTTGTCCTTGCCGTTGAAGATTTCGCCGCCGGCAATGATGCCGGCGCCCACACCCTCGCAGACATTGACATAGATCAAGTCGTCGGTATCGCTGCCGATGCTGTCCAGGCGCTTCTTCTCCGCGTATGCCAGAGACTGGGAGCTATTGCCGAAGAACAGCGGTACACCCAAGTCCCGCTCAAGTGCAATCAGCGTTTCCAGCCGCAGGGAGATATGCATGGCGGACAGGGAAAAAACCCGCTTCTCCGGAAGGTAGATGCCCGGGTAGCTGATGCAGATAACCAGCGCAATCTCCGGATGATAAAGCTGCGCGCGGTTGAGCAGAATATCGCGGATCAATTCAGCATAATCGCTGCCGGCCTCCGGGTTGGTATCCTCCGCATCCGCAGCAAAGCCGCCGTAGCGCTCTGCGTCGTGGGGCACGAAAATGCTCTCCAGCACCTCAAGCTGCAGGTTGTACAAAGTATAACGCACGCCCCAGCGGCTGAAGGAAAACACAGGAATCTGCCTGCCCGAACCATTGATGCGCAGGTTGATGGGCTTGCGGCCGGTTTGCATGGTGCGGGCATATCCGGTTTCAACCACCAGGTTTTCGCGCACCAGTTCATCCACCAATGCAGAAACCGTCGTGGGGCTCAGGCCCGTCATACGCACCATATCCGCACGCGCCAACTCCCGGTTGCGGTTGAGGAGATTGAACAGGCACTTGATATTCTCTTCCTTTATCAGCTGCTGGTTGGTCAGCTTTTCCATTCCGCCTTCCGGTTCAGTCAAATAATGCATAGCTACTTTCCTTTTCGTTGCTGGTGATCGGAGCGTAAAATTTATGTTTCTTCAGTCATTATAACACATTCGACGAATTTTTTCCACTTCCGCCCGAATCATCTACCATTTTTTATAATTAGGGCACCTTTATTATATGCAAATTGCCGGTTCATATTGTAATTCAAGCGAATTCATTCCGCTTGTTCTACCCAGTAGTTCAGCGCCCGGAAAAAGAACAAGGCCCGTCACACAGGTGACGGGCCTTGCGTTGGATCACATCTTATGCGAACTGAGCGTACTCGAAGAAGATGTGGCCGATGGGATTCTTCACGATGCCGGTGATTTCGGGCTTGACGAGGTAGTCGTCAACCATGGTGTAAACCGGCATGCCGGGCATCTGGTCGCAGATGTACTTTTCGCACTCGATCAGTGCTGCTTCGCGCTCTGCGGGATCCAGGATGGTGCTGGCCTTGCTCATCATCTCATCGTAAACCGGATCGTCCCAGCCGTTTTCATAGGCATTGGAGCCGGTCACCCAGATCTTCAGGTTTGCAGAAGGATCGAGGTAGTCGCAGGTGAAACCATTGCGGGCGATGGAGAAGTTGCCGTTGTCCAGCTCTCCCCAGTAGGTGGAGGATTCGTAGGTGGTGATGTCATACTGGATGCCCAGGTTCATCTTCCACATCTCGCCGAAGATCTGAGCCATGAGCTTCTGCTCATCGGTGTTCTGGCAAACGATGTGAACGGTGGGGAAGCCTGCGCCGCCGGGATAACCGGCATCAGCCATCAGCTGCTGGGCAGCTGCAACGTCCTCAGAGAACATGGGGCCGGCAACGGTGCGGTAGCCGCCTTCAGCGGTCAGAGAGGGCTGAGAAGCGGGGATGAAACCGAACTCGGGGGATTCTGCATTGAGCATGCAGGCGGTCAGCATGGCCTGACGGTCAACGGAGTAAGCGAAGGCCTTGCGGACGTTGGGATCGGAGAACTCGGGCAGCTTGGTGTTGAAATCCCAATACTGGATACCGATGCGGTTCTTGATTACATACTCATCGGTGGAGCCGAACTTCTCGCGTGCGGAAGCATCCAGATCATCGGCAACGTTCAGATCGCCGTTCTCGTAGGAAACCATAACGGAGGTGGCGTCAGCGATGATGTAATAGATAACCTCATCAACCTGAACGTTTGCAGCGTCATAGTAGTTGGGGTTCTTGACCATGACGATCTTGTCCAGAGAGGAATATTCCTGCAGCATGAAAACGCCGTTGGAAACGTAGGTTTCTACGTTCTTGGTCCACGGATCGCCTTCGGCCTCAACAACGTCCTTCTTCACGGGGAAGAAAACGGTGGTGGCGGTCAGGGACGGGAACCAGGGAGCATAGTAAGCAGTTTCAACAACCAGGGTCAGGTCGTCAACAGCCTTAACACCCATCTCATCAGCAGTGCATTCGCCGTTGGAATAGGCTTCTGCGTTCTTGATGACGCGCATGTCGCTGGCGGCGCCGGAAGCAACCTCCGGGTCAGCAACGCGCTTCCAGGCATACTCGAAATCCTGGGCGGTCAGGGCGGAGCCATCGGACCACTTCAGGCCTTCGCGCAGCTTGAAGGTGTAGGTCATGCCGTCCTCGGAAACCTCATAGCTCTCTGCGCAGGCAGGAATGTAGGATTCGCCATCCGGGCCCAGCTTGTACAGGCCCTGGAACAGGTTCTGCAGAACCATGGAGGAACGGGAATAGGAGTTGAGGGAAGGATCCATCTGCTGGGGGTCGTCAGCGATGGAGTACTTGATGACATTCTTGCCTTCCTCTGCAAAAGCCTGTACAGACAGACCGCAGACGATCAGCATAACTGCGAGCAGCATTGCCAGCATTTTTTTCATGTCTTTACGCCTCCTGAAATATTTTTGGTCTACTTTGACCATGTGGCAATATTAGCAGAAGCGGCAGTCCAAGTCAAGTTTCCAATGCAAAAAATACACTGAAATTAACGCACATATAAAGAAATTGAATCTTCGTGGACTATTTAATGCAAATATAGCTTTTCTCAGTTTGCAATTTGCATTCATATGTAGTAAAATATAATTTATGATAATCTGCTTCGAAATATTTTCATTTCGGGTATTGCAGTAGTTTCTTCATTATTATTAGCAAATACTTAGTGAACGGAGTGTTTTAATGGCTAAATACATCCTGAAGCGCCTGCTTGCCGGCGTTTTGACCATCTTCGTGCTCATCACGATTGCATTCTTTCTGATGCATGCAATGCCGGGCAGCCCCTTCAGCCAGGAGGAGCAGAAAAAGCTCACCCCTGAAGGTCTCGCCCGCCTGAACGCAAAATACGGTTTGGACAAGCCGGTATGGGAGCAGTACCTGGTCTATCTGGAGGGCCTGCTCGAGTTCGACTTCGGCACCTCCTTCAAAAAGCCCGATACCAGCGTTAACGAAATCATTTTCGGCCACTTCCCCACCTCTGCAAAGGTCGGCGGCGTCGCGGTTCTGGTTTCCCTGCTGATCGGCATACCGCTGGGCATCGCCGCTGCGCTGAACAGAGGACGGCTGCTCGACTGGTTCTGCATGGTGTTCGCAACCATCGGTATCTCTGCGCCGGTATTCGTTATTTCCGTTCTGCTGATGTACCTGTTCTGCGGCGTGTTCCCGATCTTCCCGAACTTCGGCCTGAACG
Organism: Clostridia bacterium; assembly: GCA_017938785.1. Next base: position 16,377 of record JAGBAU010000220.1, on the reverse strand, counting down.
GCTGGGAGAGCTACGTTCTGCCCGTGGCCTGCCTTTCCTTCAACCCCATCGCCTACATCGCCCGCCAGACCCGCTCCTCCATGCTGGATGCGCTGGGCCAGGATTACGTGCGCACCGCACGCGCCAAGGGTGTAAGCGAATTCAAGGTGGTTGTCAAGCATGCCCTGAAGAACGCGCTCACCCCCGTCATCACCTATCTCGGCACCCTGATCGCCAGCCTGCTGACCGGTTCCTTCATCGTGGAGCGCCTCTTCTCCATCTCCGGCATCGGCCGCTACTTCGTGCAGTCCATCTCCGACCGCGACTACACCATGATCATGGGCATCACCATCTTCTTCGGCGTATTCGTTGTCGTCTGCAACCTGCTGGCGGATATTGCGCTGGCCATCATCGATCCCCGCGTCAAGCTGGACAACAACAAGTAAGGAGGTACGATACACATGGCAAGAAAAATCAAATTCGCACCTCTTTCAGAGGACGCCCTCTCCAGAACCATTTCTTCCGAGGAATATGCAGCCCTGGGCGCGGACATGTTTGACATGAACGCAGCCGCCGAGGACAGCTCCGAAAACATCGTTCGTGAAAGCACCACCTACTGGCAGGATGTTTGGAAGCGCTTCCGCAAGGACCCGCTGGCCATGTTCGGCATGTTCGTTATCCTCGTGATGGCCATCGCCTGCATCATCATCCCCATGTTCTCCCCCTACTCCTATTCCAGCATGGATCTGACCAACATGAACGCCGGTCCCTCCATGGCGCATCCCTGCGGCACGGACCAGATGGGCCGCGACCTGTTCATCCGCATCCTGTACGGCGCACGCATCTCCCTTTCCATCGGCCTGGTGGCGGCAGCCATCAACTTCGTCATCGGCGTGCTCTACGGCGGCATCGCCGGTTACGTGGGCGGCAAGGCGGATATGGTTATGATGCGCATCGTGGATATCCTGATCTCCCTGCCCAGCATGCTCTACACCGTTCTGATTATGCTGGTTCTGGGTTCCAGCGTGGGTTCCGTAATCATCGCGCTGTGCTTCACCTCCTGGACCGGCACCGCCCGCGTTGTGCGCGGCGAGGTCATGCGCCTGAAGCACTCTGAATATGTGCTGGCTGCCCGCCTGTCCGGTGCGAACCTGTGGAAGATTCTCACCGCCCACCTGATCCCCAACGCCATGGGTCCCATCATCGTATCCACCGCTTTCCTGATTCCCAGCGCCATCTTCTCTGAAGCCTTCCTGTCCTTCCTGGGCATCGGCATTCAGGCGCCCATGGCCAGCTGGGGCACGCTGGCAAACGACGCCCGCTCCATCCTGCTGACCTTCCCCCACCAGATGATCTTCCCGGTGCTTGCCATCTGCATCACCATGTTCAGTTTCAATTTTATCGGCGACGGCCTGCGCGATGCGCTTGACCCGAAGCTGAAGAAGTAAGGAGGCGCGCATGAACAAACTGCTCGAGGTGAAGAACCTCACCACCAATTTCCACATCGGCGTGGGCACCGTTCAGGCTGTGCGCAACGTCTCCTTCCACCTGGACGCAGGTGAATCCCTGGGCATTGTCGGCGAATCCGGTTCCGGCAAGAGCGTGACCATGATGTCCATCATGGGCCTGCTGCCCGATTACGCCCAGATCACCGCAGACGCCATCCATTTTGACAATCAGGACCTGCTGAACATGTCCGCCGGCGAATTCCGCAAGGTTCGCGGCAACGGCATCGGCATGATCTTCCAGGATCCCATGACCAGCCTCAACCCCCTCTACACCGTTGAGGACCAGATCACCGAACCCCTGCGCATTCACAAGAACATGAACAAGCAGGAGGCCCGTGCGGCCGCACTGGAGCTGCTCAAGCGCGTTGAGATTCCCAACCCGGAAGCCCGCCTCAAGCAGTATCCCCATGAGCTGTCCGGCGGTATGCGCCAGCGCGTGATGAGCGCCGCTGCCATCGCCTGCCAGCCCAAGCTGGTCATCGCCGACTAGCCCACCACCGCCCTAGACGTAACCATCCAGGCACAGGTTCTGGATCTGCTGGAAAACCTGAAGAAGGATTCCAACACCGCCATCATCATGATCACCCATGACCTTGGCGTTATCGCCAGCATGTGCACCCGCATCCTGGTTATGTACGGCGGCCTGATCTGCGAACAGGGCACCGTGCGCGAAATCTTCTACGAGCCCAAGCATCCCTACACCTGGGGCCTGCTGCGCTCCATTCCCAAGATGACCGAGCGCCGCGAGGAGAAGCTCGTGCCCATCAACGGCACCCCGCCGGACATGCTGTGTCCGCCCAAGGGCTGTCCCTTCGCGCCCCGCTGTCCCTACGCCATGCCGGTTTGCCGCCAGTATCTGGCCCCGGAAACCAGGCTGAGCGATACCCACAGCTGCGCCTGCCACCTGATGCATCCCAACGCACCGAAAGTAGAAAGGGGAATTTGATCTATGGAAAACAAAGCCTTGATTTCCGTTCAGGATCTGAAAATGCACTTCCCCATCGGCGGCGGCCTATTCAATAAGAAGAGAATTCTGAAGGCCGTTGATGGCGTCAGCTTCGATGTATTCCGCGGCGAAACCTTCGGCCTAGTCGGCGAATCCGGCTGCGGCAAGACCACCGTGGGCCGCACCATCGTGCGCCTGTACCAGCCCACCGAGGGCAAGATCATCTTTGACGGCACCGACATCGCTCCCATGAACGAAAAGGAGGTTCAGCCCTACCGCAACCGCATGCAGATGATCTTCCAGGATCCCTATGCATCCCTGAATCCCCGCATGACCGTTGCCAGCATCGTAGGCGAACCCCTGCGCTACCGCAACATGCCCGCCAAGGAGATCGATGAGCGCGTACGTGAGCTGATCGACTGCGTGGGCCTGAAGACCGACCACCTGAACCGCTATCCCCATGAATTCTCCGGCGGCCAGCGCCAGCGCGTCGGCATCGCCCGCGCATTGGCCGGCAAGCCCGATTTCATCGTGTGCGACGAGCCCATCTCCGCTCTGGACGTTTCCATCCAGGCCCAGATCATCAACATGCTGGAGGAGCTGCAGGAGAAGCTGGGCGTCACCTACCTGTTCGTTTCCCACGACCTGTCTATGGTGCGCCACATCTCCAAGCGTGTAGCCGTCATGTACCTGGGCCATATCGTTGAAATGGCTCCCGTGAACGAGCTGTACACCAACACCCTGCACCCCTACACCAAGGCCCTGATGTCCGCGGTGCCGATCGCCGATCCGGACGAGGCCGAAAAATCCCAGCGCATCGTTCTGCAGGGCGACGTTCCCCAGCCCATCGATCCGCCCAAGGGCTGCGCCTTCTGCACCCGCTGCCGCTATGCGGACAAGTGCTGCGCGGAACAGGCTCCCGAGCTGCGCGATATGGGCAACGGCCACCTGGTTGCCTGCCACAAAGTATAATTACCGGAGATGAATTCTCATGACCTATGAAGACGCAACCTCCCGCTGCTGGCTGGAGGTGGACCTGGATGCCATCCGCGCCAATTACCGCAGCGCGCTTGAAATGATGCAGCCCGGCTCCCGTCTTATTCCCGTACTCAAGGCCAATGCCTACGGCATGAACGCCGTGGTCGTTGCCGAAACCCTCAAGCAGGAAGGTGCAACTTTGTTTGCCGTCGCAAGCTCCGATGAAGCCGAACAGCTGATCAACGCCGTACCCGGCGTTGAGGTTCTGCCGATGGGCCTGGTTGGCGAAGGCGCACTGCGCCGCCTGATTGAGAGGCACATGCCCCTGACCCTGTTCTCCATGTCCCAGGGTGAAAGAATTGAGCGCATTGCCGCCGAACTGGGCATTCCTGCGCGCGTACACTTCAAGGTGGACACCGGCCTTCACCGCATCGGCCTGGAGCCAGATGAAGCCGTGGCGCAGATCGCCGCTTTCTGCAAGAGCGGCCATATCCTGCCCTGCGGACTGTTTACCCACTTGGCCATTCACACGCCGGAAACCGACCGCATACAGGTGGATCACCTGACCCGCATCCGCGATGAGCTGAACGCCATGGGCATTTCTATTCCCCTCACCCACGCAGTGGACAGCATCGGCATGGTGCGCTATCCCAAGGATCACCTGGACGGCGCGCGCGTAGGCGCATGGCTCTACGGCGTATGCCCCCGCAATGCACCTGTTGCCTGCCTGTCCCCCGCCCGCTTCAAGGCCCGCATCTCCCAGATTCGCGCCGTGAAGAAGGGTGAGCTGATCGGCTATGACGATGATTATCCTCTCGAGAAGGACAGCATCGTGGCCACCCTCAGCGCCGGCTATGTGGACGGCACGCCCCGTATGGGCGATAACTGGCAGGTTGAAGTCCGCGGAAAGCGCGCGGATGTGCTCGGCATCGCCTGTATGGACCAGATGATGATCGATGTAAGCGATATCCCCGAAGCTCGCGAAGGTGATGAAGTGATCTTCGTCGGCGGCATCATCGGCATCAATGAATATGCGGATAAATGCCATCTCAACCGCAATGAAGCCTGGGCGCGCATCGGTCGACGCGTTCCCCGAATCTTTTTTGAAGAAGGAAGGCCTGTGCGCATATGCGCAGAGGTATGAGGCAAGAAAATGAATCGTGTACTGCTCAAAAAGCTTGTGGATGAAAGCTTTGATTGGGCCGTGGCCAAGCGCCGCGCGCTGCACCGTATTCCCGAGGAAGGATTCCAGGAGTTTAAAACCCAGCAGTTCATCTGCGACACCCTGGATGAACTGGGCATTCCCTACACCACGGAGCGCACCTGGGTGGTTGCGCTGATTGAAGGCGCGCATCCCGGCCGCACCATCGCGCTGCGCGCGGACATGGACGCCCTGCCCGTGAAGGAACCCAAGGGACTTCCCTTCTGCTCCCAGCATCCCGGCTGGATGCATGCCTGCGGACATGACATTCATATGGCCATTCAGCTGGGCGCTGCCAGGATCCTCAACAATATGAGAAACCAGCTTCACGGCAATGTGAAGCTGCTCTTCCAGCCCGCTGAAGAAACCGAGGGCGGTGCAAAGCCCATGGTGAAGGCAGGCATGCTGGAAAACCCCACCGTGGATGCATGCTACGGCCTGCATGTGCAGAGCCGTCTGCCCCTGGGGACCATCGAAACCCGACCCGGTACGCTGAACGCCTCCACCGATGAAATCCATCTGGATGTATTCGGCAAGGGCGGCCACGCAGCCTATCCTGAGAGCAGCGTAGACGCCATCGTGCTCTCTGCACAGATCCTGAACGCACTGCAAACCCTGGTTTCCCGCAGCGTATCTCCCCTGTCCAGCGTTGTGCTCTCCTTCGGTATCATCCAGGGCGGCACCGCTGAAAACGTGATCTGCGATCATGTGACCCTGGAGGGTACCCTGCGCACCACCGACCCCAAGCACCGTGCATTTGCCATGCACCACATCGAAAAGGTTGCCCGCGGCATTGCTGCCAGCTTCGGCGGCAGCGCAAAGCTTACGGTGATTGACGGCTACGCTCCGCTGGTCAACCATGATCATGAGGCCCAGCTGGTACTTGAAACCGCCCGCGAACTGTATGGCAACATGCACGTCATCGTGAAGGATGCACCCAGCATGGGCGGCGAGGATTTCTCTTACTTTATTGAGGAAACTCCCGGCGCATTCTATCACATCGGCTGCACTGCACCGGACAAGATGCCCGGCGCTCCCCTGCACAACAAGAATTTCATTCCAGATGAAGCATGCATTCGTCAGGGCATGGAAATGCAGACCGCCATCGTTCTGAAGGAAACCGCAACCGAGCTTTAAACAAAAAAACAGGAGCTTTCGCTCCTGTTTTTTTGTTTGCATCAGATCTTGTGCAGCAGGTCAAAATCGCTGGTCTGTTCAAGCTTCACCCAGAACATGCCGTAATGGTAGCCCTCGAAGGTCACCACGCCGCGCAGGTTCTTGAAACGTGCGCAAACCCGGGACTGGGGAATGACCTCCGCGATATTGCCGCGCACAGCGTTGTTCATGCTGTCGCGGGCGGAATCCATGATCAGCAGCTGGCGCTCGCCGTCCACAACGCGGTGATCCACAACCGCCACGATATGGCCAACGCGCAGGTTGGTCAGCGCATAGCCACCCTTTTCAAGGACATCCCAAAGGGCTTCATGGTCGTTCTGATGTCCGTCACCGGCGTAATGCAGGCCGATCTTCTTCAGGCGGCCGGCGTCCTCCATGGCCTGCAGAAGTACGGGACGGTCGGTGCCATCGGTGCCGCGTCCGCCGTTGTCCATGGAGAACTGTGCAAGCTCATCCACGTCGTCCTTTTCGCCGGTGATCCAGTCGATCAGGTGAATCACGGAAAAGATGCCGCAGCCTGCGCGGTGGAGGTCGTCATCCTCCTCAATGGGAATGCCGGGGTAGTTATACATATGGGTCCAGTCGGGGCAGCTCTGGTTGCACAGGCGCAGCTGCTTTCCCTTGTATTCAATCATTTGCCATTTTCCGGTGTACTCCATTTTTTCTTCCACCTTTCATTTGAATTTCAGCAGAGCGGACTGCACCGCTTTCATGCAGTCGTTCCACGTTTATATAACGATTTCGCGATTATTATAGCACTGGCGGCAGGTTTTGTAAAGGTAATTGATGCAATCCACGTAACGTGGTAAATTGCTGCTTGTTTCATGACCCGTTTGGGTGTAAAATGATAGATATAATTTCTTGAACGGAGGAATATCCTTTGAATTTCCAGATCAATTCGCCCATACTCTACCTGCTTGCCGGGCTGATCATCCTGGCGGTCCTGGCGCAGTCCGTCTTCTTCCTGGCAAAGGCCTGGAAACGCGGCCGTCAACTGGGCATGAAGAGCGCCCGCCTGCGCCGCATCGCCATCACCGCAGGTGTATTCACCATTGCGCCCGCCATCGCCATCGTCATCAGCGTGATGACCCTGTCCAAGGATCTGGGCGTTCCGCTGCCCTGGCTGCGCCTGAGCGTTGTAGGCTCCCTTTCCTATGAAACCATCGCCGCGGCAAACTCCATGAACGCCATGGGGCTCACCTTCGGTCAGAGCGCCTCACTGAACGGTACCCAGTATGTGACCATCGCCTGTGTGATGACGCTGAGCATCATGGTGGGCATCTGGCTGGTACCCGTGGTCTGCAAGCGCTTGCAGGGCGGCATGTCCAGCCTGGAAAAGCGCGACCACAAGTGGGCGGACATCTTTTCCAACGCAATGTTCATCGGCATGATCGCCGCATTCGTGGGCTATGTCTTCTGCGATGTGGGCATGGTTTTCAGCGGCTCCACTGCCGGACTGATCCCTGTTTGCGTCATGGCGGTTTCCGCGCTGGTGATGTGCTTGGCCGGTCTGCTTGTAAAGAAGATAAAAGCCCCATGGATTTCCGATTATGCACTTCCGATCAGCCTGATTGTGGGCATGGCCAGTGCCATTCCCTTCACGACCTGGCTCGGCTAAAGGAGGAACCACATGAAAAAGCAAGTTACTTATATGGACCAGGTGCATACCTGGGGCCGCATCTGGAACCTTTCCATGGTGGTCATCCTGCTGATGTTCCCGGTTGCCATTTGCCTGATCTTCGGCGTTCTGCCGGATATGCGGGGCCTGTTGATGGGCCTGCTGGCCACCGCTCCCATGTACTGGGCGGTGGGTGTGGTTGAAACCTTCACCTTCATTCCCATGCTGGGCGCAGGCGGAAGCTACCTGTCCTTCGTGACCGGCAATATCTCCAACCTGAAGCTGCCCTGCGCGCTGAATGCACTTGAACAGGCCGGCGTCAAGGCAAATTCCGATGAAGGCGAGGTTGTTTCCACCATCGCCATTGCAGCCTCCTCCATCGTGACCACGCTCATCATCGTGCTGGGCGTCATACTGATTGTGCCCCTCACCCCCGTGCTGAATGCGCCCGTGCTGCAGCCCGCGTTCGCACAGATCCTGCCTGCGCTCTTCGGCGGCCTGGGCGTCGTGTTCGTCTCCAAAAACTGGAAGATTGCTGTGGCCCCCGTCACGCTCATGCTCATCCTGTTCATCTGCATCCCGGCGCTGAACGCCGGTACGGTGGGCATCATGGTTCCCGTCAGCGTACTGTTTACGCTGGCTGTCAGCCGCATCATGTACAAAAAGGGTCTACTGTGAAAGGACAATAAACTATGTTTGCATTCTGGTTGATCATCCTTGCTCTGCTCATCCTCGTAATTGTACTGCTTACGCGCGCCGCGAACTTCGTTCCCGCACAGCAGAACTGGCCCGCGCGGGAGGAAGTACAGTTCGACGGCGACAGGGCCATATCCGCGCTGCAGCAGCTGATTCGCTGCAAGACCGTATCCTATTACGATCCCGCGCAGGAAGATGATGCGGAATTTGAAAAGCTGATCGCATTGCTGCCCGAACTCTACCCCGAGGTCTTTGCCCGCTGCGAGTTCATGCGCCTGCCCAACCGCGCCCTTTTATTCCGCTGGTCAGGCAAAGCAAGCGATGCGCCCTCTGTGATGATGGCCCACTACGACGTCGTGCCCGTGGAAGCCGCCAACTGGGCCAAGCCTCCCTTCGAGGGCATCATTGAGGACGGCGTGCTCTGGGGCCGCGGCAGCCTGGACACCAAGGTCACCTTCAACGGCGTGCTCAGCGCAGCCAATACCCTGATCGCCGGCGGCTTTATTCCCGACCAGGACGTCTACTTCGCATTCTCCGGCGGTGAAGAGGTCAACGGCGAGGGCGCCGTGCGCATCGTCGAATGGTTCAAGGAAAGAAACATCACGCCCGCACTGGTCGTGGATGAAGGCGGCGCCGTGGTTGAAGGCGTATTCCCCGGCGTGAAGGCGCCCTGCGGACTGATCGGCATCGCCGAAAAGGGCATGATGAACGTCACCTTCTCCGTGAAATCTGCAGGCGGACATGCTTCTGCGCCCAGGCCCCACACACCCATCGGCGTCCTCTCGCGCGCCTGCTGCGCGGTTGAGGAGCATCCCTTCCCCATGCACATCACCAAGCCCGCCGCTGAGATGCTGGACACCCTGGGCAGGCATTCCACCTTCCTGTTCCGGCTCATCTTCTCGAATATGTGGCTGTTCAAGGGGGTGCTGGACCTGTTGTGCAGGAAGACCGGCGGCGAAATCAATGCCCTTGTGCGCACAACCGCCGCCTTCACCCAGGCAAACGGCAGCCTTGCGCCCAATGTGATTCCTCCCACCGCATCCATGACCGCCAACCTGCGCCTGAACCCCGAGGATAGCGTTCAGGGTGCACGCGAACGGCTTTTGAACGTCATCAACGATCCCTCCGTGGAGCTGAGTATCGGTTCCAGCATGGAACCCAGCCCCATTTCGGAAACCAACTGTGCCGCCTGGAACAAGGTGGCCTCGGCCGTAGCGAACACCTGGCAGGGCTGCATCGTTTCCCCCTACCTGATGGTGCAGTGCTCGGACAGCCGCCACTACCGTGATCTTTCTAACCATGTGTACCGCTTCTCCGCCATGGATCTGACCAGCGAGGAACGCAGCACCATCCATGGCAACAATGAACGCATCCGGCTGGAGACTGCCAAGCGTGCCGTTGAATTCTACATTCGCCTGATGCAGCAATGCTGATGAGAGGTTGACCATGAGCAAAACCGGTTTTGGATTCCTTCGCCTGCCGAAGCAGAATCCCGTGGATGACAACAGCGTGGATTTCGGAGCCGTATCCGCCCTTGTCGACCGCTATATCGCCCTCGGCGGAAGCTATTTCGATACCGCCTACACCTACCTTGGCGGCAACAGTGAGCGCGCCATACGGGAGAGCGTGGTCAAGCGCCATCCCAGGGAAAAGCTGCGCATCGCAGACAAGCTGCCGTCCTGGCTGCTGAAGCGCCCGCAGGACTGCCAACGCTTCTTTAATGAACAGCTTGAACGCTGCGGCGTAGATGCATTTGACGTCTACCTCCTGCACGGCCTGGACGCGGAAAACTATGCCCTCTGCGAAGAATTCGGCGCCTTCGCTTTCCTTGAAAAATTGCGCCGCAGCGGAAAAGTACGTAAGACCGGCTTCTCCTACCATGACAGTCCCGAACTGCTGGATCGAATCCTGACCGCACATCCGGAGCTTGACTATGTGCAGCTTCAGATCAATTACCTGGATTGGGAGAGCGTGTCCATCCAATCCCGGCGCTGCTATGAAATTGCGGTGAAGCACGGAAAGTGCATCATCGTCATGGAGCCCGTGAAGGGCGGAACCCTGGCAAATCCCCCCGAAGCAGCGAAGGATTTGCTTGCTTCCCTGAATGCTACAGCAAGTCCTGCATCCTGGGCAATGCGCTTTGCACAGGATTTACCGGCCGTTGAAATCGTACTCAGCGGTATGAACGCCATGGAGCAGATTGAGGACAACATGCAGGAGCATCCGCCCCTCTGTGCTGAGGAGCATCATGCACTTAAAAGAGCGGCTGAGATCATCCGCAGCAGCACCGCCGTTACCTGCAGCGGATGCGCATACTGCGTGGACGGTTGTCCCCAGCGCATTCCCATTCCCAGGCTCTTTGCGCTGTACAATGAGTATTCGCGCAGTCCAGGCGAGCTTTGGAAAATGGAGTACCTGTACGCCGATTTAACTGCCAACCGCGGCAAGGCTTCGGATTGCCTGCAATGCGGCGCATGCGAAGGAAGCTGCCCGCAGAAGCTGAACATTATCGAAAGCCTTTCAAATGTCGCTAAGATATTCGAAGGCGAGAAAAGGACCTGACCAAATGGTCAGGTCCTTTTCTATTATCATTCACTGATCACGCACAGTTCACGAATCCCATAGTATTCGAAGCATCGAATGGCATGGGCGTCGATTCTCTCCCCGCACACCACAATGGGCACCGCAGGCGGACAGCCGACAGATGCAGCTGCCAGCACCCTGCCCTCACACAGCTCAACGGGCAGGATTTCACTGGGCATCAGCATGGCTTCCGTTATGCCAAACACACGCTGGCCCGGCTGAGGAGCCGGAGAGGCCTCTGTAAGCGCAGCCCTGCGCGGAATGGAAACCAGTCCGTCCACAAGTTGTTCAAGCCCTTCAGGGCCGATTTCAGGCGTAAGCATGAAGACCACGAAGTCAGGGTCTGCAAACTCGCTGACGACGCCCTTCGCCATCAGCAGATCGGAGAATTCACTGCCCTTGTATCCGTAGGCTTTGGTGGCGATGGTCAACTTCAGCGGCTCGTCTCCATGGAGTTCGAATCCATGTTTGGCCAGTTTATCCCGTACACAGCACACCTGCTGCGTAAATGTTTCCAGCTTCGATGGGTAACCATCTGCAAGGTATTGATTCGCCGCATCCAGAGACTGCATGATCAGGTAGCTGGGACTGGTGGAGCCGAACAAGGCCAGCGCATTCTTTGCCTGCCGGGCAAACTCGCACGGCGCATCATGTGCAATATGCAGGTAGGCGCCGCCTGTAAGCACAGGCAGGGTCTTGTGGGCGGATGCGCAGCACATGTCCGCACCCAGGTCGATGGGATGCCGGGATTCCGGCAAAAACTTCAAATACGCGCCGTGTGCGCAGTCCACCAGCAGCGGTACGCCCCAGCGGCGGCAGACGGCGGATATAGCCGGAATATCTGCAACATTGCCAAGGTAATCCGGGCTGGTCAGATACACCGCGCAGGGGGCTTCTTCTGCCTCAGAGAGCATCCTGTCCAGATCGTCCGCTTCGATGCGGCAGGCCAGATAGGAATCATCTTCCTGTCCGTACAGCCAGCGGATATCCAGATTCAGAAGCGCAGCTGCGCTCATGAAAGTCTTATGGGCATTGCGTCCGGCAACCACATAATTCCCCTTGCCCGTCTGCCGGCCATGGCGCAGGGCGAGATAGATCATTGCACGGATGCACAGGGAGGAACCTTCCGTGGAATAGAAGGTTTCAGAACCGAAAAGTTCGGATGCATTCTGTTCGCTCTCGCGAATGATGCCGCAGGCCTCGTAGAGGCTGTCTGCACCGGAGATTTCAGTAATATCCCACTGCTCCACTTCAAGCACTCCCCTGCCCTTATGGCCGGGCATGTGCAGGCGAAGCGCGTTTTGCTCCGCGTAGCTGCGCACAAAATCACAGATCGGGGTATTCATCAGTCTTCAAAAGCACGGGCAACCTGCACCATGATGGCGCATTCCATGCGCTTGCGGAACAGATCGCAGCCATACTTGTACACGCCGGTGATGGAGCCGGTGGAATGGTAGGCATTGGCCGCACAACCGCCGGAGCAATACAGCTTTGCCCAGCAATCCTTGCACTCGGGGCGCGCATACACGTTGCACGCAGCAAATTCAGACTGGATTTCGGTGTTGTTCACGCCGTTCCAGATATCGCCCAGCTTGAACTTCTCCTCGCCCACGAACTGATGGCAGGGATAGAGATCCCCCCACGGGGTAACCGCCATGTATTCCGTACCGGAACCGCAGCCGGAGATGCGCTTGTAGATGCAGGGGCCGCCGGTCAGGTCGATCATGTAGTGGTAGAAGGTGAAGGGCTTGCCCTGCTTATCATGCTCGCGCATGAGCCCGGCCAGCTTCTCATACTGGTCCAGGACGATGGCCTTATCCTCCTCGGTCAGTTCGGAGGGATCGCCGGGGGCACAGACAACAGGCTCCATGCTCAGCTCGTTGAAGCCCAGGTCCAGCATCACCTGAATGTCCTTCAGGAAATCGGGATTGGCATGGGTGAAGGTGCCGCGCATGTAGTAACCCTTGCCGCCGCGCGCCTCCACCAGCTTCTGGAACTTGGGAACGATGCGCTCCCAGCTGCCGTTTCCTGCATAGTCCACACGGAAACGGTCGTGGATTTCCTTGCGACCGTCCAGGCTCAGAACCACATTGCTGCATTCCTTGTTGGCAAATTCGATTACATCGTCGTCGATGAGCATGCCATTGGTGGTGAGGGTAAAGCGGAAGTTCTTGTTATGCTGCTTCTCGATGCTGCGGGCATAGGCCACCAGCTGCTTCACCACATCAAAATTCATCAGCGGTTCTCCGCCGAAGAAGTCCACTTCCAGGTTGCGGCGCTTGCCGGAATTGGCAATCAGAAAATCCAGCGCCTGCTTGCCCACCTCAAAGCTCATCACCGCACGCTCGCCGTGATACTTGCCCTGGCTGGCGAAGCAGTATTCGCAGTTCAGGTTGCAGGTATGGGCGATGTGCATGCACAGGGCCTTGATCACGCCGGAGGTCTTCTCCTTGAGCTTGCCTGCCATGGGTTCGAAGGTATCGGGCGCAAACAGCTTGCCGCTCTCCTTCAGGGAAACCACCTGGTCGTAGCACTCCGCAATGTCTGCGGCGGTAATGTCGCTGCGGTCCGCAAACTTTTCGGCCATAGCTGCGAGAATTGCTTCGCGATCACGTTCCTCGAACATGGCGATAATTTCATAGGCAACCTCGTCCACCACGTGCACGGAGCCGGAGCAAACGTCCAGAACGATGTTGTATCCGCCAAGCTTATACTGATGAATCATAGTAAAGGTCTCCTTCATAGGGCCGCCCGGTTGGCAGCCGCGTGTATATCCATAAAAAATGCCGCCTTTGGGCGGCATTTTTGTTTGCAATTACTTGCTTTCGTTTTCGCACTGCTGGTTGGCAATGCCGCAGCTGGTCTTGCAAGCGGACTGGCAAGAGGTCTGGCATTCGCCGCAGCCGCCGTTCTTGGCGCTTTCGCACAGGTTACGGGTTTCGAGAGTCTTGATATGTTCCATAGTAGTATTCCTCCACTTATAGTTCATGGGAATCATTATACCGCTTTCCCGGGCTAAAGTCAATATATTCCGGGGTTATGACCGGAAAATAACCTGTAAAGCTCAGATTCCAGAATTCAATTCGTGCAGGCGGTCGATGATACAGTCGATGTTTTCATCGGAATACTCCAGTTCGGATGAATACAGCCGGCAGATTTCAACCAAGCCATCCAAATCCAGGTTTTCTTGCGCAGCGCAGATTGCGCGCACAAGCTCCCACGCAAAGACCACATAGGCGATATGTCCTGCGATGTCATCATCCTCCAGTGCGCCCGGCAGGTGGCGCATTAGCAGGTACACCAGCAGCTGCTCAAAGGCAAGCTCCCATTCAGGGAACTTGTCCGGTTTTTGCATGCCGCCCAGCCGTTCCGCCCAGCTTTCATCCAGGCGTTCAAGCTCCAGCAGGAAATTGATCCAGCCTGTGGGCTCGAAAGACTTCAAATCCAGCCTGAGGAAATCCAGCATGCGCCTGATTCGCCCTTCAACTGTTATCCTTCTGTCCTGCGCCATGGAGATGAGCTGACCACGAAGCTGCAAAAGCCAGGCATCGTCCTCCGGGAATTCTTCTTCCAGCCCGTCATCCTCCAGTTCAATGAATTGAACTGGCTCCTTCCGGCCGAGTATCAGCCTGCACGCAGCCTCGCAGCAGAGCCCCAGTCCAATCTCCTCGCGGCCCGCAATGAAGTTCCGGAAGCGCGGATGATCATCGCAAATCTGGCAGAGGCAATCCTCCCCCAGTTCCAGGATCAAATCGCACAGGCCGTCGCAGTTGAGAAACGGGCAGCGTTCTTCCTCCGTCAGCTGAAAGGATGCGCCCTCTTCATTCTGTAGAATGCTCTCCCGCAGACGCCGGCCGAGCTCGCCTGGCACACTACGAAAGCGGCAAAGGGAATCCTCGTCTATATCGATCTCCCATCCCACGCAGCAGCTGTGGCGGCAGGCGCCCTTGATGCAGGCAAAATCATTGTAATAATCGGGTACAAACTTCTTCATGGTATCATCTCCGCTGTTTTGAGCGAATCCATTGTAGCACAGGCGACAGTTCACATGCAAGATCAATTACCTTATACTTTCAGTTGATCGAAAACCACGAATCAGGTATAATCGAATTATCATTTAAGCTTTGCTGCCTGAAAGGATGAATCCTTTTGAATAGAAAATACTTGCTGCCCATCTTGGCGGCGCTTCTCCTCAGTTTTTCATTTTCCTGCGCTTTCGCCTCTGAAACAGCCATAGATACAATCATTGCAGGCATGTCCGTCCGGGAAAAAATCGGCCAACTCTTCTGCGTGCGCCCGGATGCGCTGTCCTCCGGTCAAAACGGACTGAAGGTGGTGGACGACGATGTGCGGCGCCAGCTCAGCAACTACCCCGTCGGCGGTTTTGTGTTCTTCTCCCAAAACATCAGGAGCCCGGAGCAGGTTCGCCGCCTGATGCAGGATCTGTCCTCCGTCACCCGCATTCCTCCGCTGTTTGCCGTCGACGAAGAGGGCGGCAGCGTTGCACGCTTTGCCAACAGCAGCGCATATGACATTGCCAATCCCGGCAACATGCGCAAAATCGGACGCACAAACGATACCCAAAACGCATATGAAGCCGGAAAATACATCGGCGGTTACTTGAAGGAGCTTGGTTTCACCCTGGATTTTGCGCCCGTTGCAGATGTCAGCACCAATCCGAACAATACCGTAATCGGAAACCGCGCCTTCAGCAGCGATCCTGAAATTGCCGCTGAAATGGTAGCAGCTGCAGTGGAGGGCTTCCGGAGCAGCAATATCGCTTGTACCTTAAAGCATTTTCCCGGCCACGGCAACACAAGCGGCGACACCCACGCAGGTGCTGCTTCAACCGAAAAAACCTGGGAGGAGATGCTGGGCTGCGAAATCCTGCCCTTCCGTGCCGGTATCGATGCCGGTGCGGACGCTGTGATGATGGCGCATATTCACACACCGAACGCTACGAGCGATGGTCTGCCATCCTCTCTGTCCCCGCAAATGACCGGCCGCCTGCGCAGGGAGCTTGGGTTCGATGGTTTGATCATCACGGATTCACTGTCCATGGGCGCCATCACGAGGGTTTATCCCGAATCCGATGAAGCGGCAATGGCTGCCTTCTACGCCGGCGCCGATGTACTGCTGATGCCCCGCAACCTGACCAAGGCCTTCGACATGATGGTTTGGGCGGTTGAGGAGAACATCCTGCCCATCTCACGCGTCGATGAGAGCGTAAGACGCATCCTTCTCTTCAAACAGAAATACGGTTTGATCTGAAAACTTGCTTTTCTTTTCTCCTCTGTTTATTGCCTTCGTTAAGAAATTGTTGTATAATATCCTCAATGAAAGCAAGTTGAAAGGGGCATGCCCATGGGAAAACTGTACGGTGCTGTGGAAATCGGCGGAACCAAGCAGCAGTTGGCCATCGTGGATGACCAAGGCAAGATCCTCGAACTGGTTTGCGGCAAGTTCCCCCTGCCCAATGGCGCGATTGATGTGCTGAACTGGATCGAAGCCAACTTTCCTGCGCTTCTGGCGAAATACGAAGTTACATCCCTCGGCGTAGGCTACGGCGGCATTTTGGAAAGCTCCACCGGACGGGTGCTGCTCTCTGTACAGGTTCCCGGATGGCAGGATTTCATGCTGCGCGACTGGTTTGAAGAAAAGTTCGGACTGCCCACCTCCGTCATCAACGATA
>JAGBAU010000219.1 GCA_017938785.1 Clostridia bacterium | reverse complement strand
GGGGGTGATGTCGGTGCCCTGGTGCAGCAGCTGATAGAAGGAGTGCTGGCCGTTGGTGCCGGGCTCACCGAAGATGATGGGGCCGGTGGAGTAGTTCACGGCCTCGCCGTAGCGGTTGACGGACTTGCCGTTGGATTCCATATCCAGCTGCTGCAGGTGGGCCGGGAAGCGGCTCAGAGCCTGGCTGTAGGGCAGCACGGCGGTTGCGGGATAGCCCAGCACATTGCGCTCGTAAACGCCGATCATGGCGTCCAGCATGGCGGGGTTCTTCAGGATATCCTTCTCCTTGGCGATGGCGTCCGCCTCAGCTGCGCCTGCCAGGAACCTGGCAAATACCTCGGGGCCGAAGGCCAGGGACAGCACTGCGCCGCCCACTGCGGAGGTGGAGGAATAGCGGCCGCCGATGTAGTCATCCATGAAGAATGCGGCAAGGTAATCCGGGCTCTTGGCCAGCGGAGAGGTTTCACTGGTGACGGCGATCATATGCTTGGAGGCGTCCAGACCAGCCTTGGCCAGGGCGTCCTTGACGAAGGATTCGTTGGTCAGGGTCTCCAGGGTGGTGCCGGACTTGGAAACCAGCACGAAGATGGAATGGGCAACGTCGATGTTGGCCAGAACGCCGGCTGCATCGTCGGGGTCCACGTTGCTGATGAACTCGGCCTTCATCTTGAAGCAGCCGTTCACCTTTGCCCAGTTCTCCAGGGCCAGGTACATGGCGCGGGGGCCCAGGTCGCTGCCGCCGATGCCGATCTGCACGACGGTGGTAAACTTCTCGCCTGCGGCGTTGGTGATTTCGCCTGCATGCACCTTCTTGGCGAAGGCTTCAATCTTGGTCTGCTGCTCAACGTAGAAGGCGCGCTTGTCAACGCCGTCTGCGATCACGGCTTCGCCCTGCTGGCCACGGGTCAACTGGTGCAGAACCAGGCGCTTTTCGCCGGTGTTGATCACTTCGCCGTTGTACAGGGCTTCATACTTTTCAGCCAGCTGGGCTTCCTCAGCAAACTTGGCAAGGCCGGCCAGAATTGCATCATCCACCGGGCGTGCGCCGTAGTTGAAGTCCATGCCTGCGCCCATGGGCACGCTGTAGTTCTTTACGCGCTGCGCGCCGTTTTCGCCGCTCATGGCTGCAACGAGGTTCACGCGCTCCACATTCAAAAGCTCCTGATAGGAAGCCAGGGTATCCATATTCTTCCAATTAATCATGCCAGATTCCTCCTCGTATTTGTAAACCACATTTATAGCTATGTTACACTGATTTTAATTATACTACCATTCCCCATGATTTTCAAGGATATATGAACACAAAAACAGGAAACCCGGAAGCAATACTTCCAGGTTTCCGATATATACGATTTAACCGCGCTCTTCCAGCAGCTCGTTGATCTTCATGATGGGATCGCAGAGGGAGGAAACGCTCATCTCACGGTTGATGGCAACCACGAAATAGGCGCAGTACTTGGAGCAGTCAACATCCAGATACCATTCGCGCTCCTTGAGCTCAGGCTTGCGATAGGTCAGGTTGGTGCCCAGCACAGCAGTCAGGATACCGGCTTCAACGGCTTCGTCAAACTTCGCCAGGCCGCTGGTGAACAGGGGGAAGGTGGCGTTGACGATGATATTCTTTGCGCCGCGCTGCTTCAGCTCGCTGGCAACTTCCAGCATGCTCTCGCCGGAGGCAATGATATCGTCCGCGATGAACACGGTCTTGCCCTCTACGCTTTCGCCCAGATACTCATGGGCAACGATGGGGTTGCGGCCGTTGACCACGCGGGTGTAATCGCGGCGCTTGTAGAACATGCCCAGGTTGCAGCCCAGGACGCTGGAGAAATACATATTGCGGTCGATGGCACCTTCGTCCGGGCTGATGACCATGAAGTCATCCTTGTGGAAGCTCAGCTCCGGCTTGTGGTCCAGCAGGGTTTTGAGCACCTGGTAGGTGGGCATGGCATTGTCAAAGCTCATCAGCGGCACCGCGTTCATCAGGCGGGGATCATGCGCGTCAAAGGTGATGATGTTCTGCACGCCCATGTTCTTCAGTTCCTGCAGGGCAACGGCGCAGTCCAGGCTCTCGCGCACAACGCGGCGATGCTGGCGTCCGCCGTAGAGGGAGGGCATGATTACCGTCATGCGATGGGAACGACCGGCCACTGCCTGGATCAGGCGCTTGAGGTTGGCAAAATGATCATCGGGGGACATGTGGTTTTCCACGCCGAAAAGATTATAAGTCAGGCTGTAATTGCCGGGATCCACCACAAAGAAAATATCGTCGCCGCGCACGGATTCCTTCACGAGGCCCTTTGCATCGCCACTCTGGAAGCGGGGGCATGCACAGTCAATGATAAAGCTATCCTTTTGAATACCACATTTGGCAGCCCATCTCTTCAGATGTCCGTCAATCAGTTTCGTCAATTCTTCCGCACCGGGGCAAGCAATCAGGGCAACATTCGGAGCCTGCTTTTCGAAGACCGCATATTCATTCGCTTCGGCAGTATTGGCAATCATTTTGATTCTCCTCTGCTGTTATATCTTTTGTATTCCAGTTCACCGGGATGAGAAAAACAAACCAAAAATAACCTATACTATCATTTATACCATAGTTATTTTAATATCTCTACCAATTTTTTACTAAATTCACTTAACACAGCAGTTTTTTTCAAAAATATCTTCAACTTTGTAGCGATGGAGTGGTTGCTTTGTAGGCGAACAGGGCCCCCGAAAGCTTGCTGCTTTCGGGGGCCCTGACAATAATCCATAGGATGGCGGAAAACATGGCGCACATCTTTTCTACAGTGAAAACAGCCTATTCGCCGCCCTCCTGCATCCACACGCGCATTTGTGTGCACCCTCGGTTGCTCCATGCAAAGTATGGAATCGCCCTGAGTTTCCGGTTCACAATCAGCGTTTCCACGTCCAGTTCGTTGAAACCACCCGCGCAAATCTCTGCGTCCCTTGCAACGCCCAGCTTCGACAGTTCCTCAGAATTATCCACACCTTCAAAGCAGTAAATCATGGGCCCCTTTGCCAAGGCAACGCATCCGGCATTGGCCTTCACGTTGGGATCAGGGTAAATGCGGCGCGGCGTCAGTTCAAACCGCAGCTCCATGCAATCCCCTTCCCGCCATGCCCTTTCAATGCGCAGATAGCCGTTTTCTATCGAAGCAGGAAACGCTGCTCCGTTCAGCAGCACCTGCACCAATGGTACATATCCCGGAATATGCACCATCAGTGCAAAAGGCCTGTCCGCATGCGGATGTATGGTGTATTTTGCGCCGCCATTCCATGGATAAGCGGTTTCCAGTTCAATATCGGCAAGCACAGTCTGAACCCGGTTTCCGATGAACAGGTGGGAATAGACTGCATCATCCGATTCGCTCCAGCAGTATCTGCCAAGAGATGCAATCAATCTGGACAGGTTCGGCGGGCAGCATGCGCAGGCCAGCCACCTGGGACGTTCCGGCAGCACATGTTCATAGCCGGGCTTTTCGCCCGCAATGCCGGGAATAACCTCCAAAGGATTGACGTAGAAATACCGCGTTCCATCCAGCTGCATGCCGGCCAATGCGCCGTTGTAGAGCTCCAGTTCCAGCACATCCGCATACCTGCCCTCGGGCGAGATATTCAGCATGCGGTTTGCGAAGAATGCCATGGCCACGGAAGCGCAGGTCTCGGCATAGGCGGTATCGTTGGGCAGCTGGTAATCCGGCAGGAAAGCTTCGTATTTTGCCGTAGCGCCCAGGCCGCCCGTGATATACATCTGGCGCTTGGTGATATTCTCCCACAGGTTCTGGCAGGCAGCATAGAGCTCCTCATCCTGTACGGCTTCTGCCGCATCCGCCATGGCGGTGAGCATGTACATCATGCGCACCGCATGTCCACGGGCCTCATGCTGTTCGCGCACAGGCGCATAGGTCTGGTTGTAATCCTGGTTGCATGGATCGATATCATAGCCGCCGTAATGGATGCCGGGATGCTCAGGCGTATTCTTTTTGAAGTACTCCGGCTCCTGGCCGCGGTTGTTCAGGAAGCGCAGCGCCATATCGCAGTATTTCTTCTCTCCCGTAATGCGGTAAAGCCGCATCAGCGCAAGCTCGATCTCCTGATGACCGGGGATGGCATCCGTATCCGCAAAGTGGTTTACGATGCAATCGGCAAGCTTCACGGCAATATCCAACAGGTTGCGCCTTCCGGTGACCTCAAAATGGCCCACTGCCGCTTCAATCATGTGACCTGCGCAATAAAGCTCATGGCACTCCAGGAGGTTTGTCCACTTCTTATCCGGCTCCTGCAGGGTGAAATAGCTGTTCAGGTATCCATCCGGCTGCTGGGCACGGGCGATCACATCGATGATCGCATCCATGCGCGCTTCCAGTTCGGGGTCGGGATACACCAACAGCGAATAGGAAGCCGTTTCCAGCCACTTGTAGACGTCCGTATCCTGAAACACCATGCCGTAGAATTCGCCCCTGCTCTCCCCCGCCGCAATGCGGAAGTTTTCGATGGCATGGGATTTCTCCGCGCCGGGCACCTCATCCCGGAGTATCCTTTCCATATAGGGCACGGCGGTGCGGGCGATGATCCTCTGGCGTTCAGACCAGAAACCGTCCGTAACCTGCACCCGCCGCAGGGGTACTTCACGAATCTTGTTCATGGGGTACTCCTTCCTTAGTTCTTCATTCCTGTCGTCGTAATTCCTTCCACGAAATGCTTCTGGCCGATCAGGTAGATGACCACGCCCGGGATGAACGCCAGGCAGGTGGCGCACATGATCTTCGACCAGTCGGACTTGAGCGATCCCTTGAACAGGGACAGGCCCAGTGCGATGGTGAATTTATCGGTGGAGTTGATGTAGATGACCTGCTGCAGAAGGTCGTTCCACAGCTCCACGAACTTCAACAGGCCCACCGTGATCATCGCCGGCGCGATACAGGGCACGATGATGTTCCACAGGATGCGCCAGTAGCCGCAGCCGTCGATCTTGGCCGCATCGTCCAGCTCCCTCGGAACCGTCATCACGAACTGGCGGATCAGGAAGATGTTGAATGCGCCGCCGCCGCAGAAGTGCGGCAGGATCAGCGGCCAGTAGCTGTCGTGCAGGCCCAGGATGCGGGTCCAGGCAACGTACTGGGGAATCAGCATCACCATGGATGGCAGCAGCATGGACCCCACGCACATGGCAAACAGCAGCTTCTTGCCCCTGAAATGCAGGCGGGCAAAGGCGTAGCCGCCCATGGTCGCCGTAATCACCGCGCCGAACACCGAGGGTACGAT
>JAGBAU010000218.1 GCA_017938785.1 Clostridia bacterium | reverse complement strand
GCCTTCTTGGAACCGTAAACGGTCAGGCGGCCTTCGTCCTTGGAAGCCTGGTTGGCTACGAAACCAACGGTGGTGCCGCCGACCTTGGCGATGGCGGTAACCATGGAGGGAGCGAATTCTGCGCCCAGCTCGATGATTTCGTTCATATCGGCAACGCTCTTGAGGATTTCACGCACATCTTCCATAGCGGTGATGTGGTTCAGAGCGCCCAGTTCACGGTTGACATCGTCGGCGGAGTAATCGTCGGCGTCAGCCATGTTGTTGGCGGGGAGCAGGGTCACGACCTTGCGGGCCAGTGCGATTGCTTCCTCGTCGGTTTCAGCGGTCAGGTGAGCCATGCCGGACTTCACGCTTGCGCAGGGACCAGCCATGGTTTCCATATCCACTTCCTTGCCTGCCACGGCGGAAACCACCATGGGGCCGTTTACGAACAGAGAACCGTTCTTACTCATCACGGTAACGTCGCTCATGCCGGCGATGGCAGAAGCAATACCGCCGCAGGGGCCCAGAACCAGTGCGATCTGCGGCACAACACCGGAGATTGCATTGGCCTTGCCGGCCATCAGTGCGTAAGCGTTCATGGCGTCGATGCCCTCATCCAGGCGTGCGCCAGCGGTGTCCAGGATGGCGATGACCGGTGCGCCGGTCTTCTCGGCCAGATCCATCACCTTGCCGACCTTGCGGGCATGGGCTGCGCCAACGCTGCCGCCCTTAACGGTGAAGTCCTGTGCATACACATACACGGGATTGCCGTTGATCAGGCCGTAACCAGTAACAACACCGGCTTCAGAGTTCAGCACGTCCAGCTCGACAAAGCTTGCAGCGTCCAGCAGCAGGCCGATGCGCTCTCTTGCGAGCAGCTTGCCGGCCTTCTTCTGCTGAGCGCAAAGCTCCGGGTCGCCCTTCAGGATCTCGATCTTGCGATCGCGAACCACGGGCAGATTGCGTTCAACATTCATATTTTTCCCTCCATACTTTAAACATTGTATAGCAAAAAACCAATGGAACCCAAGTTCTTTAATTCTATATATTCCCCTATATTCCTCCCATATTTTGCGTTAAATTTAGATAATAGCTGAGAGTTAGACCAAAGATTGTCAGCAACGTTCGTAAATCCACGGTCCGGCCGGGAATTCGTCACATTGTTGTCTTTGTGGGAGCATCCTCCATCTGGTATAATAAATATGTATAATCAGACTTATTCCGTCTTATCCACTTTTGAATCTGAAAGGTGAAAGATATGCAGGCTGTTTTGAATCATCCCTCCGCACTTGATAGCTTCCGCTTCGCAGGCCGCAGTTACATGATGCGTTCCGAAAAGCGCGGTTCCTCCGGTCCCGCGCAGCACTCCCCTGCTCCGGGTAAAAAGCCGCCCCGCCGCAGGCGCCGCCGCGCAGGCTTCTTCTACAAGCTGTTTATGATGCTCCTGCTGCTCACCATCTGGCCCGTGGGCCTGCTGATGCTGTGGCAGCGCAAGGTGCGCTGGGGCGCGATCACCAAGCTGCTCACCAGCATCGTCACCCTGGCGGCATGCATCGTGCTCATCGGCTTTGCCCTCACCGTAAACACCGACAACGTGCAGTATACCGCCGTTCAGGACAGCGTCAACACCTTCCTGAATGAGGCCGCGGATACCATCATCAACGTAAGCGACATCGTAGGCGAAAAGGCCGAAGTGGTCTACGAAGGCATGACCGATGTGGCCGACGCCCTTTGGAGCAGCGGCAAGGTCCACCTGGCCAACGGCATTGATGCAGGCGTACTCCTGGCTCACCAGGTCAAGCAGGATGTAAGCGCCCTGCTGGACAGCATCGCCATCGAAGGCGCCGAACCTGAAGAAGCGCCCGCAGAAGAAACTGCGAAGGAAACCGCCGTTCCCGAGGAAACCGATGTATCCGCCGCAGATGACGGCGAGGCTGAAACCGAACCTGACGCGCCCGCCGTCGCAGCCGATCTTACCGTGAATGCCGAAGACTCCACTCTGCCCATCTACATTCCGGAATCTGCTCCGGAAGCAGCAGACGGCAAGGATGTTGCCCAGGGCACCCTGAACCGTGACGGCATTCTGGCTGAAGGCGAAGTGGCCCCCACCGTTGAACCCGAGGTAAACGTTCTGCCCACCGCAACCCTGGAGCCGCTGGTATTCACCATCAAGGACGCCAAAGACGCCACCGTATACTACAACGACGGCGGCAAGTGCTACCACAAGACCTCCGCCTGCGCTTCCATGAAGACCTCCGTGGAGCACACCCTCGGAGATACCCTCGAGGTAAGCAACCATCGCTGCACCCACTGCAACACCCCCGAAAAATCCATCATGGATGAAACCCATATCGTATGGACGGATGCGGACAACGTTGCCCACCTGAGCGACGAATGCAGCGCATTCAACGGCATGTGGCACCTGATTACCGCAGCGGAAGCCAACGAAAAGGCCCTCACCGCCTGCACCGAATGCTCCGCAGATCTGTACCTGCGCGCAGTCGCCGCAGGCCTGGATGTGGTCATCCAGCGCCCAGAAGCAGCAAATGCAGCGGAACCCGCAGCAGATGAAGCTGCTGCTGAGGCCACCGAAGAACCCGCTTCGGAACCCACCGCAGAGCCGACCCCCGAACCCACCGAGGAACCCACTCCCGAACCCACCGAGGAGCCGACCCCCGAACCCACCGAGGAGCCCACGCCGGAGCCCACGGCAACCCCTGAGCCGACTGTCGAACCCACGCCCGAGCCGGTGCCCGTGGTTCCCACCGTGACCCTGAAGCCCGCGGGTGAAGCCATCGTATACCATTCCAGCAACGGCAAGTTCTATCACAGCCAGGAGGTCTGCAACAACATGACCGGCAGCGATCCCTACCCCCTGGCGGATTGCGTGGACGGCTACAAGAGCTGCAACACCTGCGATGCTCCTGACGCCGGTCTGGTTGGCCAGGCCTGTCTGTGGAAGGATGAGAATAATCTCTGCCATATCAGCGATGAATGCGTCGATTTTGTCGGCAGTTTCAAGCTGATCCTGCGTGACGAAGCCCTGGCAGAGGAGCTTCAGGGCTGCGCCACCTGCGGCGGCAGCGAATACCTGGTACCCGGCACCGTGATCAACTACGAAGCGCTCCTTCCCGCAGTCTCTCCCGCTGCTTAAGCCTGTTTTCCATGCGCTCCACGCTTTGTGGAGCGCTTTTTTTCGGCGTTTTTGTAGAATTGGAGAAATTTTCGCAATGAATCTGCAAAAAAAGCTGTACCAAAGGGTGGGTTCTGTGCTATAATAGCAAAAGACACTTGTTTCGAAAGGAATGAAAACCCCATGGCTAAGAAGAGTGCAATGTCCAAAGGTTACCGCAAAACCGTAAAGAAAAAACCCTTTCTGACCAAGAAAGAAATCATTGAACTGATCGTCATCGTTGCAGTGATCCTGCTCGGCATCGTTCTGTTCAACATCTTCTATGATGACGGCTTCATCAAGGAAAATGAAGTACAGCAGGGCGACATCGTTGCCTACGCCAGCACTGACCTGCGCGACCGCTATTTCAAGGTCGGCACCATCGGCGAAATGGAAGGCTACACCCTGGACGAGCGCGCTGAAGACGCCACTCCCATCGAGGCATACATCTTCACTCCCGAAGGCGAAGCCGATAACGTCACTTCCTTCTCCGTTAGCGGCAGCTTCGTAAACGCTGAAATGCTGGCCGGCAGCACCCTGTCCTATATGAGCGGCATCGAATCCGATTTCTCCGAGATCATGCCCACCACCATCCAGGATCACAATGCTTATGTATTCAGCTACAACTACTCTGAATACGATGCAACCTACGGCGAAGCAGCCGTCGAAGAGCCTGCCGAGGAAACCGAAGCAGTTGAAGCCGCCGAGGCTGAGACCGAGGAAGAGCCCGCTCCCAACAAGTTCTCTCAGAACCTGACCGCTTATATTGCAGTGGACGACAGCCACACCCTGTGCCTGCACATCTACCGCAAGGGCGGCGATGAGAGCTTCTACCTGGCCGACGACCAGATCGTGGACTATGTACAGCAGTTCTCCTCTGCCTTCACCCTCCCCGTCGAGGAATAAGCACAACCGCAGTACAGAGAACCGCACGGAAAACCGTGCGGTTCTTTTTGTTCTATTTGTCCCCGCCGGCGCACAGAATAGAGCAAATGTGTCCGGGGAGGGTTTGCCTGTGAAAAAAATCTGCGCCTATGCGCTGGTTATGTGCCTGCTGTTTTCTTTTGCGGTTGCCGAAGAACTCGATCTTTCCTCTACACCTGTTCCGGAAGAAGCCTCCCAAATCGGTTCTGCGCCGGGCATCTCCGATGCTCCGCTGCTGGAAGTCCCGCCCATAAACCTGAACTGCGGCGCCGCGCTGCTGCTGGAGCCCCAGAGCGGACAGATTCTGTTTGAGATGAATGCGGACGTCCCCCGCCCCGTGGCCTCCGTCACCAAGGTGATGACCATACTGCTCACCCTGGAGGCCATCGAACAGGGCCGCATCCACCCCGACCAAACCACCACCATCTCCAAGACCGCCGCCGGTATGGGCGGTTCCCAGGTGCTGCTGGATGTGGGCGAGGTGCAGACGGTGGACGTCCTGCTCAAGAGTACCATCGTAGGGTCCGCCAACGATGCAAGCGTGGCCCTGGCAGAGCTGATGTACGGCTCGGAGGAATTGTGCGTGGAGTGCATGAACGAACGCGCCGCCGAGCTCGGCATGAAAAACACCGTGTTCAAAAACTGCACGGGTCTTCCTGTGAACGGACAGCATACCACCGCCCGGGATGTGGCCATCATGACCATGGCCATGCTCAGCCATGAACTCTACTACAAATACTCCACCGTCTGGCTGGACGAGGTGGACCACGGCGACGGCCGCATGACCCAGTTGACCAACACCAACAAGCTCACCCGTCTCTATGAGGGCTGCGACGGCGGCAAGACCGGTTCCACCGACGAAGCCGGTTTCTGTATCTCCGCCACAGCCAAGCGGGGCGACATGCGGCTCATCGCCGTGGTTCTGGGCGCCGATTCCAGTTCCGAGCGTTTTGACACAGCGGAGGCTATGTTCGATTACGGCTTCGCCAACTACCGACTCTACCCGGTGGCGCAGCGCGGCACGAAGATCAAAGGAAGGCTTCCGGTGGAGGGAGGACGACCCGACGGCGTGAACCTCATCCTGGACGGCGACCTTACCCTGCTGGTGAGCAAGGGGCAGGAGCAGGAAATCCAATTAAAGCCGGAACTGCCGGATTCCCTACAGGCTCCGGTGGAAATCGGGCAGCAGGTGGGATACGTATCTGTGGAGCTGGATGGACGGACCCTGGCAAAGCTGCCCGTGGTCACCTCCTCTGCATCGGAAATCAAGGGGCTGGGCGGCAGCCTGAAGAGGATACTGGGCAGTTGGGTCATCTGTTGAACAAAAAAACGGCGGAATATTCCGCCGTTCTTTTACCTTGTGCTGAATCCGTCCTTTTCGCAGGCGTTCATCCAGCCTTTGATCTTCTGGAAGAATTCCAGGTTGGTTTGGGTCTTGTCCATCAGGGAAATCAGCTGCTCCGCAGCCTCCTGGGCATTGCCCCGGGAGAGCATGCGCCGCACCTGGTAGCTTCCTTCCAGTTCCTCCCGGGTGAGCAGCAGCTCCTCCCGCCGGGTGCCGGATTTGTACAGGTCGATGGCCGGGAAGATGCGCCGGTCGGACAGGCTGCGGTCCAGGTGCAGCTCCATGTTGCCGGTGCCCTTGAATTCTTCGAAGATGATGTCGTCCATGCGGCTGCCGGTATCCACCAGGGCCGTAGCGATGATGGTGAGGCTGCCGCCGTTTTCGATGTTGCGCGCTGCGCCGAAGAACCGCTTCGGGCGGAACAGCGCCCCCGGATCCAAACCGCCGGACAGGGACCTCCCCGTGGGCGGAATCACCAGGTTGTAGGCGCGTGCAAGGCGCGTGATGGAATCCAGCAGAATGACCACATCCTTGCCCAGCTCCACCAGCCGCTGCGCACGCTCCAGTACCATTTCAGATACGCGGGTATGGTTTTCAGGAACCTCATCAAAGGTGGAATACACCACTTCGCCCTGGATGCAGCGCTGCATCTCCGTCACTTCCTCGGGGCGCTCATCAATGAGCAGCACGATCAGGTGCACGTCCGGATTGTTTTGGGTGATGGCATTGGCGATCTTCTTCAGCAGCGTGGTCTTGCCCGCCTTGGGCGGCGAAACGATCATACCGCGCTGGCCCTTGCCGACGGGCGCAATCACATCGATCAGGCGCAGGGAATTGTCCTTCCCATTCTGCGGCTCCATGCGCAGCCGCTCGTTGGGATAGACCGGTACCAGCGTATCAAAGAAACGCCGTCTGCGGGCCATGTCCGGGGTCTGGCCGTTGATTTCATTGATGAAGATCAGCCCCACAGAGCGATCGCCCATCTGGTTGGGGCGGGTCTTGCCCACCACATAGTCGCCGGTGCGCAGGTTGAAGCGGCGAATCTGCGCCGCCGAAACGTAGACGTCCTTGTTACCCGGCAGGTAGTTTTCCGCGCGCAGGAAACCATAGCCCTCCGGATGAATCTCCAGGATGCCTGCACCGTCGCCGCAGTCTCCGTTGGCGATCAGTTCCGGCACGCCGGCGTTTACCTTTTCCTCAAAGGAAACCTCCTCCTGCACAGGCAGGCTCTCCGGGGCAGGGCGGCGGAAATTCGGCTGAACACGCGGCTGTGCATTTTCCGGATTGAAGCGGCTTGCAGGCCGAACCTGCTGGGCCCGGTAGGTGCCTTGAACGGGCTGGGTTCGCGCGCCCATGCGCTGCTGGGTGCTCAGCGGCCGCTGGTACGCGGGGCGTTCTGCCGGAGCGGCAGCTTCCTCGCGTACAGGTTCCGGATCCTTCGCCGGCTGCACGACGGGCGCATTCTCCGCCTTTTCCTTTAGTTTTTCAACAATCATCTCTACAAGAACCGCCTTGTTGGTTCCTGCGGGTACCTTGATCTTTTCTTCTTTTGCGATTCTTCTGAGATCAGCGACCGTCTTCATGTGAAGCGAGCGATAATCCATTGAATCCCTCCTAATTCTTTCTGCGGCCCACGGCAATATCGCGGGTCACGGCCTGCTCCACCCAGTGGCTGAACCCTTCATGGGCGCCGCCGCGCTTGGCCTCGAGACCTGCTTCTTCCATCAGCTGCAGTACCTTTTCGCGTTTAAGGGTCTGGGCATTGAAGGAAACGGCCACGGTGCCGCCCTTCTTCAGCGCTTCCTTCCAGCCGGGCAGGGCGCTCCTGAGCACCTGTTCAGGACTTCCACCCACGCCGCTGTGCTGCACGCCGTAGGGCAGGTCGCACACGATCATGTGGAACTTTTCCTTGCCGAAGATTTCGCGGGTACGGGAAGCATCCGCATTGGCCAGGCGCAGGCTGCACTTATCGTCATTCTTGAAATGACCGGGCGTATCCGCAAAGCTGAACTGGGCAAGCGGAATGGGCTTGGCGCCCGGCACCGTGCGGGATTCCCTCTTATACTCGTGCTTCATGCGGTGATACTCGAAATAGCGCTTGAGGAACTTCTCCGCCTCGGACAGGTCGGTTTTGTCCACATCCGTGCCGGTGGTATTCCATCTGCGATTGGCCGCCACGAACAGCGTGGTGCCGCGGCCGCACATGGGGTCCAGCAGCTCAAGCTTCTCCCCCGCCTTGTGGGCAAATCCGCCGGAATAGAGCGCGGCATTCACCAGCAGCTGCAGGAAGATTTCGTTGGTCTTGCCCTTGTACTTGAGGATGCCGGGCAGGTCCGCGCCCACATAGGCGTCCGCGCGTCCGGTGACGGGCTTCAAAAGGCCGCCTTCGCACTCCTCGAACAGGGCATACATCAACGAATGGCTGCGGATGGCCTTGTTGAGGGCATTGTCCATCTTGGGCAGGCTGATTTCCAGCGCAGGCAAATTCATACCTTCATAGCGGGCAATTTCGGCCTCGGGTGCATGAACATCCAGCATCAAGCGAAGCTCGCTCTCCGCCAGCTTCATGGTCTCGTTCTGGTAGCGCACGTTGGCGTGCGGCCAAAGGAACATAATATATTTCATTTTACACCTACTGTAATTCTATGATCGAAAGGGATGAAACATCCATAAAAAGTGTCATTCAAGCCAAAAAAGGATAGAAAATCAGCCCCTTTGTTACCAAAGGGGCTTTCATTGGCATTAATATTTGCGCTTACGAGCGGCTTCAGCCTTCTTCTTACGCTTTACGCTGGGCTTTTCGTAATGTTCACGCTTTCTTGCTTCGGCAAGAATGCCATCACGTGCAGTCTTACGCTTAAAACGACGAAGAGCGCTTTCCAATGATTCATTTTCGCGAATCCGTACCTCGGACATGTGTTTTCCCTCCCCTCGCGTTTGGACTGGCATACGCCAATGTAGCATGGGGTGCGCCACAAAGGATATTATAGCGCATAAAGTGTGTACCGTCAAGCGAAATTCAAGCATATTTCAAGAATTTCACAATTCATTTTTGCTTTTGCCGCCCGGCGGCCCCCAATTCCACAAATTCAGTTATCAGGCCATCTTTTCGGTCAGCTGTGCGCCGCCCATCAGGTGGATGTGCAGATGCTCAACCGACTGGCAGCCGTTCTTGCCGCAGTTGGATACGATGCGGAAACCGTCCTTCTCAACGCCTTCCAGCTCGGCCACCTTGCCGATAGCGTTCACCAAGGCAGCGGCGGTTTCGCCGTCGCACTCCAGGATGTTCTTCATGTGTTTCCTGGGCACCAGCAGTACATGCACCGGAGCCTGGGGATTGATATCGCGGAATGCAAACACCTTG
This sequence comes from Clostridia bacterium, assembly GCA_017938785.1. Next base: position 5,072 of record JAGBAU010000218.1, on the reverse strand, counting down.
TCATCCTCGTAAACCTTGCTGCAGGGAATCTCTCCCGCCATAATCTTACAAAACAAGCAGTCCATTTTCGATTTCACCTCCCGTATTATAGAATACCGAAATCTCCCTCCGGGAGCTTCCGGCCCGCAAAATTACTTTGTAATTTTGCTATTCTTGAGCAATAATTTCACCATATGCCAGCGTGCCTTCCGCGCCGGTGATGCGCACGGGATGAATCTCTCCCGGCTTCGCCTTGGCGCGCACGCGCACATATTGACCCGTGTAACCTTCGGCCAGGCCTTCGCCGGCCTCAACCTCAAACAGCACCTGCTGGGTACTTCCAACCAGTTCTTTGACGAAATCTTCTTCCAATTTGTTGCCGAGTTCGATCAGCTGATTGGTCCGCACATGCTTTTTATTTTCATCCACCTGGCCCTCCATGCGGTCGGCCACAGTGCCCTTCCTGCGGGAATACGGGAAGGCGTGGATGCGGGCAAAGCCCACCTTACGCACGAAATCCAGGGTCTGTTCATATTCCGCCCCGGTCTCCCCGGGGAAGCCGAGGATGATGTCCGTGGTGATGGCACAGTCGGGCATGTACTTGCGCAGGGTGACGCAGGCGGCATAGTATTCATCCGCCGTATAGCGCCGCTTCATGCGCTGAAGCACCGTATCGCTGCCGGACTGCAGCGACAAATGGAACTGGCGCATCATTCCGGACATTTCAGACAGGGCTTTCGCAAATTCATCGGTCACCACTACGGGTTCCAGGGAACCCAGGCGCACGCGCTGCACGCCCGGTGCGTCATGCACGGCCTGGATGGCGGAAAGCAGCGTATCCTCCGTGCCCCGGCCGTAGCTGGCCAGGTGAATGCCGGTGACCACGATCTCCCGGTAGCCCGCGTCCGCAAGGCGGCAAGCTTCCCGGCGCACATTTTCCAGGGGCATGGAGCGAACCGGACCGCGCACGGCGGGGATGATGCAATAGGCGCACCAGCGGTCGCAGCCCTCCTGAATCTTCATGGTGGCGCGGGTCTTGCCTTCATGGCGGGACACGAACAGCTGCTCAAAATCTGCATCCTTCAGGGAGGAAACGGCGTTGATGCGACAATTCTCCTCCACGGCCTTCTCCAGCAGTTCCACCACCTGCGCGCGCTTCTGGATGCCGATCACCAGGCGCACGTTGTCCATCTCCAGCAGCTTATCCGCATTGCGCTGGGCCAGGCAGCCCGCCACAACGATGGCGCACTCCGGATGCAGACGTGCACAGCGGCGAATCAGCTTTTCGGATTTCTGGTCGCCCGTGCCGGTAACGGTACAGGTATTGATCAGGTATACATCCGCCCGCTCCTTCATGGAGACGGCGGTATAGCCCGCGCGCTCAAAGGATTCCAGCATGGCTTCGGTGTCATACTGGTTCACCTTGCAGCCGAGGGTATGCACAGCGATGGTCTTCATCCCAGATCCCCCCACAACAACATGGCCATGGCGCAGGCTGACACAGCGGCGGTCTCCGTGCGCAGGATGCGCGGGCCCAGCGTAATCTGCTTCGCGCCCAGCACCTCGATGGCAGCAACCTCAGCGGCGCTCATGCCGCCCTCAGGTCCCACCACGATGCCGATGTCCTCGGCTTCAGGCATCATTGCATGGGCAGCCTTCAGGCCGAAGCCTGCCGCATCCTCCCACGGAACCAGCAGCAAATCATGCTTTTGCATCTCGTCCTTCAGCTGCTTCCAGGTCTGGGGTATGCTGACTTCGGGTGCGGAGCCGCGCTTGCACTGCTTGGCGGCCTCGCGGGCAATCTTGGACAGGCGCTCCTGGCGCTTCTTGCCGTCCTTTTCGTCCAGCTTGACCACGCATCGCTCCATCTTGACGGGCACGATCTTCGCCGCGCCCAGTTCAGTGAGTTTCTGCACCACAAAATCCAGCTTATCCGCCTTGGGCAGGCCCTGGTACAGGGTGATGCGCACCGGCGCTTCGTTGTCAGAAAGGGCTTCCTTCAGAAGCACGCAGCAGGCGGCCTTGGAAACCTCCTGCATTTCTGCCAGGAAGCGCTTGCCGGCCTCGTCCACCACATAGGCTCCCTCACCGGGCTGCATGCGCAGCACCTGGGCGGCGTGCTTGGCTTCTTCACTGAGCAGGTTTGCCGTCTGGCCGACGACGCCGGTTCCTTCAATGTAGAAAGAATTCATTTTATACCTTCTTTGCAGCCATGGCGCACCAGCCGCCGCGTTCGCAGACGTCCAGAATTTCATACTGCGCCGCGTTCAGGGCGTCCAGAACGTCCTCCCTGCGTTCGGAGGAGATGCCGGAGCAGATGAAGATGCCGTTATCCTTGATGTGGTTCTTCACGGGAGCTGCCATCATGATGATGACGTCGGCGATGATGTTGGCAATCACCACATCCGCCTGCTCGTCCACGTTCTCCAGCAGGTCGCCCGCCTTGCAGCGGATGGTATTTTCAAAGCCGTTGATCTTGATGTTCTCCGCGGCTACGCGCACGGCCACGCGGTCGATATCGATGGCCAGCACGTCGGTTGCGCCCATGTGTGCGGCGGCCAGGGCCAGGATGCCCGTGCCGGTACCCACATCGATGGCGTTGACGCCGGGAGTGACATACTTCTCCACCAGCTCCACGCACATGCCGGTGGTCTCATGGGTGCCGGTACCGAAAGCCATGCCGGGATCGATTTCGATCACCTTATCGCCGGCCTTTATCTCGCACTCCGCCCAGCCGGGCTTGATGACCATGTGCTTGCCCAGGCGCAGGGGCTTGAAGGCCTTCTTCCAGTTCTCCGCCCAGTCTTCCTCGGCGAAGGTCTGGTTCAGGATTTCCAGCTTGCCCGCGTCGAAGCCCAGGTCCATGGCCTTGATGCGGCGGATTTCGCTCTCCACCATGCGCGCACGGTCGTTGAGGGTGGCGTCCACTTCGTAATAGCCGGTGACCTTCACATCGTCGCCGATGCGCTTGGCGATGGCTTCATCGATGATATCCCACTGGCCCTCAGGGCGCTGGTTGGCGGCAACATCGTTCTTATCTTCAATCATCGTGCCGAGGCTGCCTGCGTCCATCAGAATCTGGGACACCATGTCCGCGCCGGCAGTGGTGGTCAGCACCGTAATCTCCATCCAATCCATAATGTACCTCTCATATATACAGGTATGCGGCGGAAACAAGTTCCACCGCATACATTATAATATTTTTACTGGGAAATATCAAGTGAATGCATCCTTCACGCGATCAAAGAAGCTCTTCTTCTTTTCATACTGGTTGCCGGTCACGGAACCATCGAACTGGCGCAGCAGTTCCTTCTGCTTTTCGGTGAGCTTCCGGGGAATTTCAACCACGGCGGTGACGTAGAGGTCGCCCCTGCCGTTTCCGCGCAGGCGCTGCACGCCCTCGCCCTTGATGCAGAATACCTGACCGGGCTGGGTTCCCTCCGGGAACTTATAGGTCACGGGTTTCTTCAGCGTGGGCACATCCAGCTCCGCACCGAGGGCTGCCTGGGTGAAGGTGATGGGCATTTCGATGTAGAGGTTATCCCCGTCGCGCTGGAAGAGCTTATGGCGCTTCACGCTGACCACGATCAACAGATCGCCCGGCTGGCCGCCGCGCTCGCCCAGGCCGCCCTGGCCGCGAATGGTCAGGATCTGGCCGTCAGAGATACCCGCGGGCACCTTCACGGTCTTCCTGCGGCTGACGCGAATCTTGCCGCGGCCATGGCACTTATTGCAAGGCTCGTTGATAATCTGGCCCGTACCACGGCATTTGGAACAGGTACGCACGTTCTGGATGCGTCCGAAGGGAGTGTTCTGGGTCACGCGCTCCTGACCGGAACCGCCGCAGGTGGGGCACTTATCCACCTTGCTGCCGGGCTTTGCGCCGGTGCCGTGGCACTCGGGACACTCCTCATCGCGCACCAGGTTGATTTCCTTCTCACAGCCAAAGGCCGCTTCATCCAGGGTGATGGTGAGATCATAGCGCAGATCGTCGCCGGGAACGGGGCCGTTGCGGCGCGCGCCGCCGGCAGCACCGCCGCCGAAGATGGTGGAGAAGATATCTTCAAAACCACCGAAGCCGCCACCGAAGCCGCTGAAATCGCTGTAGCCGCCGCCACCGAAGCCCTGGGGGCCGTCATGGCCGAACTGGTCATACTGGGCGCGCTTCTGGGGATTGGAGAGCACCTGGTAGGCCTCGTTGATCTCCTTGAAGCGCTCCTCTGCATCCTTATCGCCGGGGTTGACATCAGGATGGTTCTTCTTGGCCAGCGTGCGGTAGGCCTTCTTAATCGCGGCCTCATCCGCGCCCTTGTCTATGCCCAGAACCTCATAATAGTCTCTCTTTGCCATATGTCTACCCTTCTTTTATAAGCCTTTTATAGGGGCAAGGTGTTTCCTTGCCCCTATTTCGTATTGTTTTGGGATTACTCGGTGAACTCAGCGTCTACGGTGCCGTCTTCGTTCACGTTGGGGCCTGCGCCCTGAGCGCCTGCCTGCTGCTGAGCAGCCTGAGCCTGGTAGATCTTACCGAAGACGTCGTAGGTCTTCTTGGAGAACTCTTCCATGGCGGGCTTGATCTGATCGGCGTCGCCGGTCTCACGAACCTTCTTGAAGGCTTCGATTTCGCCTTCCAGCAGGGCCTTGTCAGCGGGATCCATCTTATCGGCCAGATCCTTGATGGTCTTTTCGGTCTGATAGATCAGGCTGTCGGCCTGGTTCAGGGTTTCGATCTTTTCCTTGTTGGCCTTATCTTCGGCTGCATACTTTTCAGCCTCGTCAACGGCCTTCTTGATTTCCTCTTCGCTCATGTTGGAGGAAGCGGTGATGGCGATGGACTGCTCCTTGCCGGTGCCCAGATCCTTGGCGGATACGTGCACGATGCCGTTGGCGTCGATGTCGAAGGTAACTTCGATCTGCGGTACGCCGCGGGGTGCGGGAGCGATGCCGGTCAGCTGGAAGCGGCCGAGGGTCTTGTTGTAAGCGGCCATTTCGCGCTCGCCCTGCAGGACGTGAACCTCAACGGAGGTCTGACCGTCAGCGGCGGTGGAGAAGATCTGGCTCTTATGGGTGGGGATGGTGGTGTTGCGGTCGAT
>JAGBAU010000217.1 GCA_017938785.1 Clostridia bacterium | reverse complement strand
TCAAAGAATATGGTGGTGAGCTTCATAGGTTCCTTTCGTCAGGTCCGGTAGAGGATGCCCAGGTAGTCCGGGCCGATGTTGATGGAGATGATGCAGCCCAGGTTCACTTCCAGCTCGGGTTCCTCGCCCAGGGTGCGCACGCACAGGTCGCGGAAGATGGCCTTTTCCACCTTGTCGCAGCCGTAGGCGATGTGGTAGCGGGTGCCGGGCTTTTTCTCCTTTTTGCACATGTCCACCAGGGTGGACGCGGCCTTCTTCACGCCGCGGATCTTGGCCACGGTTTTGGTGTCGCCGTTTTCGAAGGTGATCACCGGCTTGATGCCCATGGCGTCGCCGATCAGCGCTGCTGCGCCGGAGATGCGGCCGGACTTGCGCACGCATTTCAGGTTCATGGGGATGACCAGCACCCGGGCGTGGGCCAGCCAGTCCTCGACGGCGGCAATGATTTCGGCGGGGGTTGCGCCGTTTTTCGCCATGCGGGCGGCTTCGATGACCCCTGCGCCGTATACGATGGAGTAGGTTTTCGAATCGATGATGTGGATATTGAATTGATCCTTGGCCTCGGGATGCTCCTCGTAGAACATGGTGCGGGCGTTCATGCAGCCCTGCCAGGTAGCGGAAGCATGGGAGTTGAGGCAGGTGTGGATCAGGTCCGTATAGCCTTCCTTCCAGGTCTTCTCGAACAGCTCGGTATACAGGTAGGGGTTCACCTGCGCAGAGGTGGGCAGCTTATCATCGGTGTCCAGGTAGGGCCAGAACTCCTCGGGGGTGATGTCATAGCCGTCCCGGAATTCCTTATCGCCGGCCAGGATCGTGAGCGGCAGAACCTCAATGTTCAACTCCTCCCGCAGAGAAACCGGAATGTCCGCCGTAGAGTCCGTTGAAATCTTGATGCGCATGACCATACCTCCCTAGATTGCAGATTCCACTACCTTAAATGTAACACTTTGCAGGCAGGATGTCAATATAAACCATATGCTGGCGCAAAAAAGCCCCGCATTCCGGTTGGATGCGGGGCAAAACGATGGGGTTAAAGCAGGATGCCGGTCAGGCACTGGGCGGCGAAATACAGGCCCAGGGCGCTGATGACGGGCGCAGCCTTGCAGGCCGGGCCGGAGGACAGACGGTCCTGCACGGAGGTGAACAGGAAGGTGGTGATGGTGAACACCGCGCCGCCGCCAATGGCCAGTTTCCAGATTTCCGCGGCCGGGATATAACCCGCGCAGAAGGGCAGCAGGCCGAAGGTGATCACGGCGAAGACCGGAATGCAGATGTAGCAGCGGTCCGCGCCCCTGGCGATGTAGTGGTCCAGCACCAGCGCGATCAGGGAAAGCAGCACAAGGTTCGGGATGCTGACCTTCGGGATCACGAAGTTGGGCAGGAAGGTGTGCACCAGGATGATGGCCGCGAGGGCGATGCCCACCACGACGGCCAGGATGGTATTCAAAACGTAAGTCTTCTTCATGGCTTAACCTCCCCAGGTGGTGGCGCTGGAGGCCACGTCTGCACCGGTCACGACGGCCACGGCGGAGTTGACGCAGCGGGCAACTGCCTTGGAGGTGACGGTCGCACCGGTGATGGCGTCCACTTCAACGGCGTCGCCCTCGGCGGCGGTCTCCTCGGTGGTGGCGAAGGTGGCCGCATCTGCCTTGGCGGCGATGGAAACGTTGCCGCTGGTGTTCAGGAACTGAGCAAGGAAAACATGGTCGGTCATGGCGTTGCGGCCGAGACCCAGGGTTTCCTTCATATCGCGCACCACCAGGCCGGTGACGCGGCCATCGTTGTTCACGCCGATCATCATGGTGATTTCGCCGGCGTAGCCGTAGGTGGCGGCTTCAACCACATAGCCGTTTTCCGCCTTGTGGACGGAGCGGATGTTGGCGTCCTCGCCTGCGTAGGGCTCGCGCACGAAGTTCTCGCTGCCGGGCAGCAGCTGGCGCATCATGGCGATGTGTTCCTTCTGGATGTTTTCGGCGTGCAGGGCGGAGGTGCCCATGTTCACGCCCAGGAGCACGGCTGCCGCCAGGATGATGGCGATCACCGGCACGAAGATGCTCTTTTTCATGCCTTGGCTCCTTTCTTCACGCCGAAGCGGCGCGGGGCGGTGTAGCGGTCGATGACCCAGACGAAGGCGTTCATGATGAGAATCGCATAGGTTACGCCCTCGGGGAAGATGCCGTAGGAACGGAAGATGGCGGTCAGCACGCCGCAGCCGATACCGAATACGATCTGGCCCTTGGCGGTGACGGGGGAGGTGGCGTAGTCGGTGGCCATGAAGATGGCGCCCAGCATCACGCCGCCGCTGAACAGGTTGTACAGCATCCACTGCAGATTGGTGCTCGCCTTCGGGAACAGGAAGCTGATCACCGCCAGGGTGGCGAGGTATGCGACCGGGATGCGGGGGGAGATGACCTTGCGCCAGACCAGGTACACGCCGCCCAGAATCAGCGCCAGGGAGCAGATTTCGCCGATGGAGCCGGGGCAGCGGCCCAGGAACATGTCCATGATGCTCTCCTCGGGCAGGCCGGGCATCACCATGTGGTGAAGGGGAGTGGCACTGGTTACGCCGTCCACGCCGGCGTAGCGCACGATGGAGGCCGGGAAGACGAGCATCAGCAGCGCGCGTCCGGACAGGGCAGGGTTGAAGATGTTCTGGCCCAGGCCGCCGCACAGCGCCTTGATGACGATGATGGCGAAGGCTGCGCCGATGGCAACCTGCCAGAGCTGCACGCTTGCGGGCAGGGTCATGGCCAGAAGCAGGCCGGTGACCACGGCGGAACCGTCCACGATGGTGTTGCGGGTGCGGGTGACCACGCTGTACAGCCATTCAGCGATCACGGCCGCTGCGATGGATACCAGGCCCACCAGCAGGGCGTTCAGGCCGAAGCGCACGACGCCTACGATGTAGGCCGGCAGCAGGGCGATCACCACGTCCAGCATGATGCGGTTGGTGCGGAAATTGCCGCGAATGTGGGGCGAAGAAGCAACGGTCAGTTTCATTTGGATTTCGCCTCCCTCAGCATTTGTTTGCCCTTGCGGAAGCATTCCACCAGCGGGAGCTTGCCCGGGCAGGTGAAGGCGCAGCTGCCGCATTCGATGCAGTCCAGGATGTTCAGCCGCTCAAGCTGCTTCACATCGCCGGCCTTCTGGTAGCGGTACATGTACAGCGGCTGCAGCTTCATGGGGCACACCGCCACGCACTTGCCGCATCTCAGGCACACCGGGTTTTCGGCGGCGCCGTTCTTGTCCTTCAAAAGGCACAGGATGGAGTTGGTGGCCTTGATGACCGGAACGCTCAGATCGCTCTGTGCAAAGCCCATCATGGGGCCGCCGGAGATCACGCGCTCGGTTTTATCGTTGAGGCCGTTGGCGGCTTCGATCAGGTCCCGGAAGGGGGTGCCGAAGCGCACGATGAAGTTCTGGGGCTCGGCGATGGCCTCGCCGGAGATGGTGACGATACGCTGGGTCAGCGGATAGCCGTGGCGCACGGCGCGGTAGATGGCCGCGAAGGTGGATACATTGAACACCGCGCAGCCGATGCTCACCGGCAGGGCTCCGGGGGGAACCTCGCGGCCGGTCAGCGCCTGGATGAGCTGCTTCTCCGAACCCTGGGGGTAGCGGGTGGGCAGCACGGCGATTTCGATGCCCGGGTAATCCTTCAGAAGGCCGCGCACCTTTTCGATGGCCTCGGTCTTGTTGTCCTCAACGGCCAGCACGGCGCGCTCGGGCTTGAGGATAGACTGCATGATCTGCATGCCCTGGAGCACCTGCTCCGGCGTGGTGCGCAGAAGGGAATCGTCGGCGGTGATGTAGG
>JAGBAU010000216.1 GCA_017938785.1 Clostridia bacterium | reverse complement strand
CACCTATTCCCGCAGCGAAGATCTCGAGAGCGAAGAAAACTGATTCATAGAATCTGAGCAGCATACCTTTTTGACGCGAAAACCCGATTTTTCAAACTGGAGGATCGGTTTTCGCTTCTTGTGTTGATTCAAAAGGGGGAAATACGCATGTTGACCGGCAGAAGAATCGTTGTTGGCGTCACCGGAGGCATTGCGGCCTACAAGGCCTGCGATCTGGTGAGCAAGCTGAAAAAGCGCGGCGCGCAGGTGCGCGTGGTGCTCACCGAGCATGCCTGTCAGTTCGTGCCCCCGCTCACCTTCGAAACCCTCAGCGGCAACCAGGCCTATTGCGATACCTTCGACCGCAAGTATGAAATCGGCCATGTTTCCCTGGCCAAGTGGGCGGAGCTGTTCATCGTTGCGCCCTGCACCGCAAACGCCATGGCCAAGATGGCCTGCGGCATTGCCGACGACCTCTTTTCCACCACCTTCGTGGCCATGCAGGGCGATGTGCTCATCGCTCCGGCCATGAACTGCGGCATGTGGCGAAATGCCGCCACCCAGGCAAATCTTGAAACCCTTAAAAACCGCGGCGTACATGTGGTCGGCCCTGAGTCCGGCTTTCTGGCCTGCGGTGACGAGGATATCGGCCGCATGTCCGAACCGCAGCAGATTGTGGACGCCGCCGAGGCTATCCTGAACCCTGTTCAGGATATGGCGGGCCTGAACGTGCTGGTGACCGCCGGTCCTACCGTGGAGAGAATCGACCCTGTGCGCTTCATCACCAACCGCTCCACTGGCAAGATGGGCTATGCCATCGCCGAAGCAGCTGCCAAGCGCGGTGCGAATGTGACCCTGGTTTCCGGTCCCACGAATCTGGCAAAGCCCGGTGATGTGAATTTTATCTCCATCGAATCCAGCGCACAGCTGTGTGAAAAGGTGCTGGAGAACGGTGCGAAGGCCGATATCGTGATCCAGGCGGCAGCACCTGCGGATTTCCGTCCGAAGACAGTGGCCGCTCAAAAGATCAAGAAGACCGGCGAAAACATGAGCCTTGAGTTGGAGGCAACCACCGATATCGCTGCAGAGCTGGGCAAGCGCAAGCATGACGGCCAGGTTCTGGTGGCCTTTGCGGCAGAGACCAACGACGTTCTGGAAAACGCCCAGAAGAAGATGGTCAAGAAGAACGCCGATCTCATCGTCGCCAATGATGTATCCCGCAGCGATGCAGGCTTCGGTGTGGACACCAATGTGATCACCCTGATCTCCCGCACAGATATCCGTCCCCTGGAGAAGATGTCCAAGGCGGATGCGGCGGACGCCATCCTGAGCCGCATCCGGGAACTGATGGAAAAGTGATGCGCTACGCCAATGTAATTGTGGATCTCTCGGCGGAAGCCCTCGACCGGCTGTTCAGCTATGCCATCCCGGATGGGATGGAGATACTGCCCGGACAGCAGGTGAGCGTTCCCTTCGGCCCACGCAGGCTGGAAGGCTTCGTGGTTTCGCTGAGCGATCACTGTGATCTGCCGCCGGAGAAGGTGAAGGTGCTTTATGGTCCTGTACAGGAATATCCTGTGGTGCTGCCGGAGCTGATGAAGCTGGCGGAATGGATGCATGAGCGTTACCTGTGCAACCTGGTGGACGCTCTGCGGCTGATGATACCGTCCGAGATGCGAAATGGCCGGGTGCGCATCCGCACGAAGCGCTACGCAAGGCTTCTTTTAAGCAGTGAACAGGTTGCCGAATTTGAAAAGACCAATTCCCGCGCGGGCAAACAGATTGAGCTTCTGAAGCTGCTTCAGAAGGGTGATCTGGAAACCGCCGGTTTGAATGCTTCTGCATTGAAGGCCCTTCGGGATAAGGGTGCGGTGGAGGTATATGACTGCGAAATGCGACGCATGCCCTCTGCGCTTAAAAGTACGGAGGCTGCGCAGGATTTCACCCTCATGCCCGGACAGAAGCGCGCCGTGGAGGCCATCACCGCCGCCATGGACGCAGGCGGTGGTCGCTTCCTCTTAAACGGCGTCACCGGCAGCGGCAAGACCGAGGTTTACATCCGCTGCATCCGCCATGCGCTCAGTCAGGGCAAGGGAGCCATCGTGCTGGTGCCGGAGATTGCGCTCACGCCCCAGATGGTTTCCTGGTTCCACGCCCGCTTCGGTGATCATGCTGCGGTGCTGCACTCCGGCCTGTCCGCCGGGGAAAAGTTCGATGAATGGCGGCGCATCCGCTTCGGAGAAGCCCGGGTGGTTGTGGGCGCCCGCAGCGCCATCTTCGCGCCCATGGAGAACATCGGCGTGGTCATCGTGGACGAGGAACACGAAAACACCTATCAATCCGAAAGCCGTCCCCGCTACGATGCCCGAGAGGTCGCCTGGCGCAGGGCTGCTGAAAACAACGCTGCACTGGTGCTGGGCAGCGCTACGCCCTCCATCGCCAGCTTCATGCGCGCCATGCCCGGCGTGCGCCCGGAAAACAGGCTGGAGCTGCTGGAGATGCGCGAGCGCGTGCAGGGTCGTCCCCTTCCCGATGTGGAGCTGGTGGACATGCGCGGCGAATTCGAACGGGGCAACCAGTCCGTTTTTTCCGGAAAGCTTACCCAGGCGTTGGAGAGTTGCCTTTCGTCGGGGGAGCAGGCCATGCTCTTCATCAACCGCCGCGGGCATTCTACCTTCGTATCCTGCCGCAAGTGCGGCTATGTGGTGAAGTGCGAGCAGTGCGACGTCTCCATGACCTACCACCAGACGGAAAACCTGCTCAAGTGCCACTACTGCGGAAATACCATGCAGCCGCCCAGGGCCTGTCCCCAGTGCGGCAGCACCT
>JAGBAU010000215.1 GCA_017938785.1 Clostridia bacterium | reverse complement strand
GGGCATGACCGGCCGCGATCTGAAGCGCCTGGGCATGGAAAATGTGCACGTAATGGACATCGGCGGCGCGATGTTTGAAGGCAGCTTTGAGGACGCCTTCCGCGCCAACCTTTGGCTGCGCACCTGCGATCGCATCATGCTGGTGATGGGGCAGTTCAAGGCCGTCACCTTTGAAGAGCTCTTCCAGGGCGTGAAGGCGATTGAATGGGAAAAGTTCCTGCCCGAGGACGCCCGCTTCCCCATCCGCGCTAAGTGCGTGAAGTCCACGCTGATGAGCCCGACGGATGTGCAGAAGATCTCCAAGCGCGCCATGGTGGAGCGCATGAAGGGCGCCTACGGCCTGGATTGGTTCGATGAGACCGGCGTGCTCTTCCAGATTGATATTTCCATCCGTGATGATATCGTCACCGTGAGCATGGACTCCTCCGGCGAACCCCTGTCCAAGCGCGGCTACCGCACCTGGAACGGCGAAGCGCCCATCCGTGAAACCCTGGCGGCAGCACTGATTCTGCAGAGCGGCTGGCATCCCTGGCAGAGATTGTATGATCCCTGCTGCGGTACAGGCACCCTGCTGGTGGAAGCTGCGTTCATCGCCCTGGGCCGTGCACCAGGCCTGACCCGTCCCTTCGCCATGGAAGCCTGGCCCTGCGTGCCCCATGAGGAGCTGCGCAGGATTCGCTCCGAGGCGAAGATCAAGTATGAAGAAACCAGTAAGCGCGAAATCCGCATCGCCGGCAGCGATATCGATCCCGAAGCCATCGAGCTTGCCCGCAGGCACATCCGCCAGGCAGGTCTGGCCGGTCGAATCGAGCTGGAAGTGAAGGATCTGCGCGATGTGACCCTCGCGGGCGAGGGCGGCGTGTTCGTTTGCAACCCGCCTTACGGTGAGCGACTGGATAACATTCGCGCCGCACATGCCGTGGCCCGCCAGCTGGGCAGGCTGCAGGAGCGCCACTACCAGTGGAGCCTGTGCGCATTTACCGCCGACATGGGCTTTGAGCGCGAATACGGCCACCGGGCCGCGCGCCGCCGCCGCTATTACAACGGCCGCATCGAATGCGAATACCACATCTTCGATTCCCTCGAAGAGGAAAAGAAGAAGAGAGTCGCTGCCAGTGAAAACAAGCAGCGCAACCATAAACCCGGGATGCGAGGTGGAAAGAAATGAGACCGATCTTCAATAAAGCGCCGCTGACGCCGAATACCCTCTCCCCGCTGCCGCTGGGCTCCATTCGCCCGGAAGGCTGGCTTCTGGAGGAAATCCGCATGCAGGCACAGGGCATCACTGCGGACTTTGCCGCCGCATGCCCCGAGCTCACCGAGAGCGGCGAGTGGAAACGTGCCGAGGACGGCGATCTTACCCGCAGCATCTACTATCTGGAGGGCATCCTGCAGCTGGGCTGGGCCCTGGATGATGACGCCATGAAGCAGCGCGCCCGCGCCATGGTGGACTGGATCATTTCCTCCCAGCGCGAGGACGGCTGGTTCGGCCCCGCAGATAACGATGATTACTGGCCGCTGATGCTGGCCCTGCGTGCCCTGCGCGCCTTCTTCACTGCGGAGAATGACAAGCGCGTGCTGGTGCTCATGGACCGCTTCTTCAAGTATGAATACAAGTTCCTGGCGGAGCGCCCCATGAAGGAGTTCGCCGTGGCCCGCGGCGGCGAGAACATGGAAATCGCCCTGTGGCTGTACAACATCACCGGTCAGAAGTACCTGATCGAGCTGTGCAAGAAGCTGCGCGCCCAGACCATTGACTGGCCCAACTTCTTCCATACCTTCTCCAATGCTATGCCCATGAGCAAATCCCAGAAGTGGGACCGCCTGCGCGAGGCCCTGAACGAGGAGAAGGACGAGCCCCTGATGGGCGAAAAGCGCCCTTATTTCCACAGCCAGTACCACCAGACCCAGGGCGTGAACCTGGCCATGGGCCTGAAGGCGCCCGGCGTGATCAACATGTTCAAGTCCGGCTTCAAGGAGCAGGGCGGCTTCCGCTTCGGCTATGAGAAGCTGATGAAGCACCACGGCGTGGCCAACGGCATGTTCACCTGCGACGCCCATATCAACGGCGCAAATCCCAACCAGGGCACCTCCCTGCAGGCCATCGTTGAAATGCTCAACACCATGGAGACCCTGATCGGCATCGGCGATTTCGGCGCAGACCCGGCGGATGTGATGGAAAAGATCGCATACAACGCCCTGCCCGCCGCCTTCAGCGCGGATATGACCAAATATCAGCGCATGCAGCAGGTCAACCAGATAAAGATTTCCGCGGAACCGCGCAAGTGGTACAGCGAGGGCGAGGATGCAAACCTGTTCACCTCCGCCCGCAACGACCTGGACTGCGCTGCCTGCCACCAGGCATGGCCCAAGTTCGCCGCATCCCAGTGGTACGCCACCAATGACGGCGGCCTGGCAGCCGTCAGCTATGCGCCCTGCACCGTGCGCGCCGTGCTGGACGGCGTTCCCGCCCGCATCCGCGTATCCGGCGGCTATCCCTTCATGCAGAGCGTTGAGCTCAGCGTGAGTGTGAAGCAGAGCGCCGAATTCCCCATCTATCTGCGCATTCCCTTCTGGGCCCGCCAGAGCATGATCTACCTGCCCGACGGCGAAATCATGCAGGTGCGCGCAGGCGAAAGCGCCTGCATCCGCCGCCGCTGGGTCAGCGGTGACGTGGTTCGCCTGGAAATGCCCGCTGCCCCCCGCATCTCCCGCTGGTATCACCAGTCCGGCGCGGTGGAGGTCGGCCCGCTGCTCATGGCCCTGCGTCCGGAGATCAAGTGGAGCGAAGACGGCATGTGCGCCACCGCCGGCGAAGGCTGGAACCGCGCACTGGTGCGCGATGAGCCCATGAAGCTGATCCAGATTGAAGAGGACATTGGTCCCTTCGGCCACGGCGAAAGCGCCACCGGCGTGATGGTCAAGGCTGCGAAGATCGACTGGCCCATGGACGGCGCCAACTGTGCAGCCGTTCCCATGGCTCCCCGCTTTGCCAAGACCGCCCTGGACATCCTGGAGCTGGTGCCCTACGGCGAAGCCCCCCTGCGCATCTGCTGCTTCCCGCTGGGCGCAGTGAAGGAAGATAAGCAGAAGGAAATCATGTAAATCATCACAGATCCCGACGGATAAACCGCCGGGATCATTTTATT
>JAGBAU010000214.1 GCA_017938785.1 Clostridia bacterium | reverse complement strand
GACTTGGTGGGCAGCACGATCACGTTCTTATCGGTGAGCTCCACAGCCTGCTGGGCAGCGAGGATGATGTTGGTGTTGTTGGGCAGGATGAACACGTTCTTGGCGTGGCATGCCTCAACTGCCTGGGCCAGATCCTGAATGCTGGGATTCATGGTCTGTCCACCGTCCACGATCTGATCAACCATCAGATCCTGGAAGATGCCGTTGATGCCTTCGCCCAGGGCAACGGCCACAACGCCGTATTCCTTGAGCTTCTTGGCCTCTTCAGCAGCGGCAGCTTCGCGCTTGGCCTGGCGCTCGCGCGCCTCTTCGAACATGTTGTCCACCTTAATGGCGTCCAATTCACCCAGTTCCAGGGCATACTGCATGGCCTTGCCGGGATCATTGGTGTGCACGTGCACCTTAACCACGGACAGGTCGGAGATGACCAGTACGCAGTCGCCGATGCGCTCCAGACGGTTGCGCAGGCGCACGACATCGCTGTCCTTCATGCCCGGATTGGGATGGGAAACGATGAACTCGGTGCAGTAGCCGAACTTAATGTCTTCTACAGAGAGATCACCATGATCGTCCACATATTCGCCGGGCATGGTGCCTTCGGCAACGCCGCCGTCCTCAATTTCGATGGTTTCGCCGGTAAGGGCTGCGTACATGCCGCGGAAGATGACCATCAGGCCCATACCGCCGCTGTCCACAACGCCTGCCTGCTTGAGCACGGGCAGCATTTCGGGAGTCTTCTTCAGAATGGCGTCACCGGAAGTGAGCAGGAGCTTGAACAGTTCCTGAATATCGGTGTACTTGGGGCCCTGCTTTTCCATATCCTCGCTGATCACGCGGATAACGGTGAGGATGGTACCCTCCTTGGGCTTCATAACGGCCTTGTAGGCGGTGATGGCAGCCTGGCGGATGGCCTCGATGAGCAGGGGGCAGTCGATCTCCTCATGACCGGCCAGGCCGCGGGCGATGCCGCGCAGGATCTGGCTGAGGATAACGCCGGAGTTGCCGCGTGCGCCCTTGAGCGCGCCGCGGGCCACAGCGTCGGCCACGTCTGCAACTGCTGCACTTCTCTTGAGGTTCATTTCCTTGATGGCGGCGGTAATGGTCTGGGACATGTTGGAACCCGTATCGCCATCCGGCACAGGAAATACATTCAGGGCGTCAACGCTCTCACGGTTCTGCACCAAAAGGGCAGCACCCGAGGAGAACATCTCCTTGAGCATAGAGCCGTCTATTTTCGTTATTGCCATGTTTTCCTCCATCTTCAGCGCATCTGTCAGACGCGGATGTCCTCGACGCAGACGTTTACACGTCCCACCGGGATGCCCGTAAGATGCTCAACTTTGTATTTCACGGTCTCAATGATGGCAGCTGCGACCGCGCTGATCGAAATGCCGTATTCCACGATGATGAACAGGTCAATGTCCACCTTGTCGCCGGAAGTGCGAATCTTCACACCACGGCCAAGGTTTTCCTTGCCCATCAGCTGAACAATACCATCCGTGGACCGCTTGGACGCCATGCCGACAATGCCGTAGCAATCCAGCGCTGCGTAGCCGGCCACGCGCACCAGCACATCATCATTGACAGTCACAAGGCCAAGATCGGTTGTAAACTTGCAATCCATGTCAAAACCTCCGTTCAGGTATTGAGCTGTGCTCCGGAAAACCGGAGCTGATTAAGCAGCGGATACTATTCCACTTATTATCAGTATAACTGGTTTTCTTCGATTATGCAAGCATATCTCGAAAAAACAAAAAAAGCTGCGGTGAATTTTCACCTCAGAATGTGAGAATTTGATAAAATTTCTCTGAATTGCAGAAGTTTTACATGCCGACCACTTGCGTTTTGAGTGAAGAGATGCTATAATTCAAATGTTTTGATGTGACATACCCTTGAAGGAGGTGTGATAGAGTATGAGAAAGTTTTGTGAGGTTTGCGGTAAGGGCGTAGTTTATGGCAACAATGTCAGCCACTCCAACCGTAAGACGCGCCGTACTTGGGCTCCCAACACGCAGAAGGTTAAAGTTCTCGTGAATGGCGCTCCCAAGACCATGACCGTTTGCACTCGCTGCCTGCGTAGCAACAAGGTTGAACGCGCTCTGTAATCATTCAAAAATAAACGGGTGGGTCTGTCGAATATCGGCAGCCCGCCCGTTTTGTTTTAATTGAACCGCCAGATCAGAAAACCTATGCTGATGAGCAGTATGGCCAGCACGCTCGTCCATACCCAGTAGGGTACGAACAGCAAAAGCACCAGTGCTCCCACGACCATCAATACCACGCCCAGGATGCGGGAACGGGACCTGCCGGGCCTGCCGGAGCTGCCCCCGCTTGTGCAGAATCTGTTCATACCATCGCCTCCATATCCAATCCTATGCGCATACCTGCCCGGGCGTTCCCGGGCAATTTCTTTTGTTGCGGTTGTTGGATTCAGAATAATGTGGTATTATAAGGATGGTAAATTATCAATCCGAGGATAATGATATGCAGAAAATCAAAACCACCGTACACATCGCAGGCAAGGACTACGCCATTTCCAGCTACGATTCCGAATCCTACGTTCAGAGCGTCGCCGCATGGGTGGACCGCCGCATGCATGAACTTCACCAGGCCACCAAGCTTCCGGGCGGCCAGCTGGCCGTGCTCACCGCCGTGAATGCCACGGACGATATGATGAAATCCCGGGAAGAAAACCGTCGGCTCCGCCTGGAACTGGAGGAGGCGCGCAAGGAAATCGAGCGCCTGAAGAAGAATGCAAAGGCCTGAGCTGCTTGCCCCCGCCGGCAGCGCCCCCGCCATGGTGGCGGCGGTGCAGTGCGGCGCGGACGCCATCTACCTGGGCGCAAGCGATTTCAACGCCCGCAAGAATGCGGATAACTTCGGCGGCGAGCTGGATTCAGCCGCCGGTTATTGCCATGCCCGGGGCGTAAATGTATATGTAACCCTCAACACCATGGGTCGCCAGGATGAGCTCAAACGCCTGGAGAACACCATCGGTGAAATTTGTCGTGCAGGCGCCGACGGCGTCATCGTACAGGACTACGGCACCGCCCGTGCGGTTCGCCAGATGGCCCCCACCCTGCCCATTCACGCCAGTACCCAGATGGCCGTGCACAACCGCCAGGGCGTGGACTTCCTGGTGGAGCAGGGCTTCACCCGCGTGGTACTGGCCCGCGAAATGGAATATGAGGAGATCGCCCGCTGCGCAAACCGCGGCGCGGAACTGG
>JAGBAU010000213.1 GCA_017938785.1 Clostridia bacterium | reverse complement strand
GCCGGGCTGCGGATGAACGCCTGTTTCATCTGGATGCCGACGGCTTGCGCCGTATCGGCTGGCAGGGCCGTCCCTTCGATATCCGAAAATGCCTGTTCCTGGACACGGAAACCACAGGCCTTTCCGGCGGTGCCGGCACGGTTGCCTTCCTGGTGGGCGTGGGCTTCATCGAGGATGACAGCTTCGTGGTGGAACAGTATCTGATGAAGGATTATGCCGATGAGGCGGAGATGCTGGACAAGCTCTCCCGGAGAATGGAAGGCTTTGATTCCGTATGTACCTTCAACGGAAAGAACTTCGATCTGCCGCTTCTGTCCACCCGCTTCACCATGTGCCGCATGCGTGAGAAGTGGCGGGATTTGGAGCAGCTGGATTTGCTCTATCCGTCCCGGCGCACGTGGAAGCTGCGCATCGGTTCCTGCAAATTGTCCCGGCTGGAGGAATTCATCCTGGGCCAGGGCAGGGAAGGGGACCTTCCCGGAAGCGAGGTGCCCCAGCGGTACTTTGATTACCTGAAGTGCGGGGATATGGGCCTGCTGGAGGATATCATCGCCCACAACCGGCAGGATATCTATACCCTCGGAACGCTGCTTGCGCATCTGTGCCAGTTGTATGCACATCCGGAGAAAGAAGTGCACCGGACGGACTTGCTGAGCATGGGCAAGGCACTGGAGAAGCAGGGTGAACTGAAGCCTGCACGGGAGCTCTACCGCATTGCGGCCATACCGGCACCGGCGGGCAGTATATCATCGTTTTCCGGAAATGCATTGGCGGCCCAGGCGGCCTGGCGCATGTACCTGCTGGCCCGGAAAAACCGGGACCGGGAGACCATGCGCGAAATCCTGGAGCAGATGACGGTTCGCCGCCAGAATCGGGAAAAGATATATGTGGAGCTGTCCAAGCTCTACGAGCACTATTATAAGAATCCACAGCGCGCCCTCCGCTATGCGGATCTGGCTGCGCGCTATATTGAACCGGCGGAGGCTGAAGACCTGAAAAAGCGCAGGGAACGGCTCCGTGCCAGAATTGAACGCGAACGCGGGAGGAAAGATTTTTATGGGACTCTTTGACGGAATGAAGATCAACAAGCTGGGCCAGAACGCTTACAATGCCCACGTGCAGGCCAACGATTTCCAGCGCCGCGGCCGCGTGGCCGAGGCAAAGGCGAAGTATGACGAGGCCATGAAGCTCTACGGCGAAGCCTATGCTGCGGGCTGCCGCAAGAACGGCATCCTGATGAGCTATTCCGTGCTGATGATGCGCTGCGGCATGTTCGAACAGGCCCGCGAGCTGATGAAGGAAATCAGCCAGATCGGCGGCATGAACGAGGATACCCATTTCGAGCTGCGCGTGAATTATTCCATCTGCCTGTGGCGCCTGGGCATTCTGGACAAGGCCATCGAAACCATCCGCTACGCAGGCAAGCACTGCAAGAACAGCAGCTATTATTCCGTGCTGGGCACCTGCCTGGTGGAACTGGCGGGCCAGACCGGCGAATTTGAAGATGCACGCATTCTGCTGGACGAAGCCATGGAATACGATGATGAGGATTCCGCTACCCTGGACAACTACGGCGAGTACTACCGCCTGATGGGCCTGAAGGCTGTAAAGGAAGGCGACGCTGAGGAAGCTGCCCGTCTGCGCGGCCTCGCAAAGGATTACTTTGAGCGCGCACTTAAGGCCAAGGCCAATCAGGTGACCACGCTGTACGCACTGGCAAAGTTCGCCATGGAGGACGGCGAAACTGAGCGCGCCCGTGAACTGGTGGACAAGGCCATCCTGCATTCCTCCTCCCGTGTATGTCCCGTGTCCATTGAGGAACTGCAGCAGATGAAGGCGCAGCTGGGCTGATAAAAAATGAATGCGAATGAACATTGGCTTGACTGGGCGATTGAACTGCAGAGTATCGCCCAGGCAGGGCTGCATTACGGTAAAGATTCCTTTGATTTGGAACGGTTTCAGCGTATTCGTGATATCTCTGCAGAAATGATTGCGCATCAAACGGATTTCCCGCTGGAAAAGGTGAAGGCGTTATTCTGCTGTGAACAAGGATACCAGACCCCGAAACTGGATACCCGCGCTGCAATCTTTCGGGATGATAAAATCCTGCTGGTGCAGGAGAAAAACGGGAAGTGGGCTCTGCCCGGCGGATGGGTGGATGTGAATACATCTGTGATGGAAAGCGCAGTCAAGGAGGTTCGCGAAGAAGCGGGGCTGGATGTGACTGCCGACCTCGTGATTGCCGTGCAGGACAGGGAGAAGCATAACCAGCCTGCCTATGCCTACAGAATCTGCAAAATATTCGTGCTGTGCAGCGAAATTGGCGGAAACTTTGAGCCGAACATCGAAACCATCCAGAGTGCATATTTTGCTCCTGACGAGCTGCCGGATCTGGCCACGGAAAAAAACAATGCTGAGCAGATACGCATGTGTTTTGATGCGTATCATGCTGAGCACTGGAAAACTTTATTTGATTGAGACGACAAAAGAGAACCGCGTTTGCGGTTCTCTTTTGTTGCTGGAATTTATGCTTCCTTGACCACGGTTTCCACCTTGGCGTTATCGACCAGGAAGCTCAGCACCTTTTCGGTGATGACGCTCTGGGCCACGGCTGCCTGGAAGGCTTCGTCCATGTGGGGCTGGAGCTGCTCGACGGTCATGTTGTTGTCGCGGGCGATCTGCTGCAGGGCGATGGCGATAGTCTCCTCATCGGGAGTGATGCTTTCGGCCATGGCGATCTCAGCGATGGCCATCTGGCGCTCTACGTTGCGGCGGGCCTCATTGCGGCGGTCTTCGCGCAGGGTTTCTCTGGTGGTGGACATGAACTGGCAGTACATATCCAGGTTCAGACCCTGGCGGGAGAGCTGGTTTTCCATGGACTGCATCTCCAGATCCAGTGCGCCTTCCACCTGCTCGTCGGTGATTTCGAAGGTGGCAGTTTCGCAAACCTGGTTGAGCAGGTTTTCCTTGAGCTCATTTTCAGCCTGCTGGTCTGCATAGGCCTGCATGGCTTCCTTCATGGATGCGCAGAAGTCGGCGAAGGTTTCGCAGCCGCCCACGGCCTTGGCGAATTCATCGTCGGGCTTGTACTGATCCTTGATGCGGATCTCATGAATCTTGCAGTGGAACACAGCTGCCTTGCCGGCCAGCTCCGGTGCATGATACTGCTCGGGGAAGGTGACGTTTACATCCACATCCTCGCCGATTTCCTTACCCATCAGCTGCTCTTCGAAGCCGGGGATGAACATGCCGCTGCCCAGAACCAGGGTCTGCTTTTCGGCGGTGCCGCCCTGGAAGTAATCGCCGTTCACTTCGCCGGCGTAATCCAGAACCACTTCGTCGCCCGCCTGTGCGGGACGGCCGATAACGGGAACAATCTTCGCCTGGCTCTGCAGGATGGCGTCGATCTGGCGGTCTACCTGTGCATCGGAGACCAGAATGCGCTCGCGAACGGCTTCAAGGCCCTTGTAATTTAACATTGTGTTGACACCTCAGTCTTATTATGATAAAATTATACCGTACTATTATAGCGTTTTCCGTGCACAATGTCCAGTCTGTCCCGCGGAAAAATGCGTGAAATCTTGTCGATAATGAGGGGTTAATCTAAAACTTAATAGTAATAATTAACAAGTTATTTATTGACGAGATTGAATAATTGTGATACACTTGCAACTGTAATCAGGGCAAGCCAATTTTGCAACGCAATTTGGCTTCCCAGGCGATTTGCAGGTGTTCAAATAGTGCACGGGCAGACGCTATATACCGAATTGATTTTTATTAAGGATTAAGGAGGAACCCTACCATGGCAATCAATTTCGTTGATGGCAAGTACGTAGATGAGAAGGGCATCGTGAAGCTCGACCCCACCATCTACAAGGATTGGCAGATCGCTGAAGAAGCCGAAAAGACCCTTCCTTCCGTTGAATACTTCCGTGAGAAGCTCGGCCTGCTGCCCGAGGAGATCATCCCCTACGGCAAGACCCCCAAGATCGACTTCATCAAGGTTATGGAGCGTCTGAAGGACAAGCCCGACGGCAAGTTCATCGAAG
>JAGBAU010000021.1 GCA_017938785.1 Clostridia bacterium | reverse complement strand
GGAGAGTAGGTCGTCGCCGGATTCAATCTTTTTGGACACATCATTCGATGTGTCCTTTTTCTTTTGCTTTTCTGCAACTATCATTCGATTGATTCCGTTGCGGATCTATGCTATAATCCTTCAAACGGGTTTGACGAAAGCCTGAATTGTGCATATTCTATATGAGAAAAGTTTGCCGGAGGAAACGGCTTGAAGCTGAAAGGGAAACTACAGGCATTTCTTTCTGCCTGTACGAAGGAAAAAATCAAAGAAAAAGCGAGGCGTTGGGGACGGTTTTTGCTGAATCCCAGGCTGTTGCTGTGCCTGTTCATCGCGTGGATGATCACCAATGGCTGGAGCTATATCCTGTTTACTGTTGGTATGCTTTTGAAGATCAACTGGATGCGCATGGTGGGCGGCGCTTACATGAGTCTGCTCTGGCTGCCTTTTACGCCGGAAAAGATCATCACGGTGCTGCTGGCGATTTTGCTGCTGCGCCTGCTCTATCCGAGGGACCGTCATACCCTGGGTGTGCTCAGGGAGAAGCTTCGCCGTCTGCGTAAAAAACGGATACCGCAGGGGATTGAATAGTGCCTATGGTTGGATGGATGAAATATCTGATTGCAGATGCCGTATTAGGTGTGGCGATTGCCTTGCTCCTCAGGCAGTTTGTTTGCCTGCTTGCCCATATCAAGGGTCGATCCATGCAGGATACGCTTCAGAACGGCGAGGTGGTTTTTGCGCTGCGGCGCAGAATTCACGGGAAAATCCGACGATTTGATGTGGTGCTGTGCAGGTATTCCGGTCGCAAGGGCTTATTTGTGAAGCGCGTGGTTGGCTTGCCCGGAGAAACCATCTGGATTGAGGAAGACGTTCTCCATGTGAACGGGGAACCGGTGCCGGAAAATTTTGCCCGCCGCAGATGCCTTCGGCCCATGGGAGAGAGGCATGTCTGTGCGGACGAGTATTTTGTGCTCGGTGATAACCGGCCGGCATCAAAGGACAGCCGCAGCGTGGGTCCGATTCCGCTGAAGCAGATCGTTGCCGTGGTGAAATGTGTGGTGTTTCCCTTTGGAAAGATTCGTAAAATCCGCTGACCAGCTTGACAGAACATGGCATATATGCTATAATACTCCTCGTAAATTTCCGGTGACAATAGCCTGAGGGATCCACCTGTTCCCATACCGAACACAGAAGTTAAGCCTCAGCACGCTGATGGTACTTGGCTGGCAACGGCCCGGGAGAGTAGGTCGTCGCCGGATTCAATCTTTTTGGAGATCACATTTGTGATCTCTTTTTTTCTGCTTTCTATGGCGCTTCAGTGAAAGCTATGTTATAATAACAGTAATATGCATTATGCATGAGGAGGAAAAATAAATGAAGCGCTCGGAAGTCAATGCAGCCCTGGTTTGGGCAAAGGAACTTCTTCAGAAGAACAATGTTCGCCTGCCCCGCTATGCTTATTGGGATATGGAAAAGTGGCATGAGAACAAGGACAACCTGGACACCATCAAGAAGGTCATGCTCGGCTGGGACATCTCCGACTTTGGAACCGGCAAGTTTGACGAAATCGGCGCCGTACTCTACACTGTGCGCAACGGTGATATGAACAATCCCGATACCGGCGTTCCCTACTGCGAGAAGTATTTGCTGTTCAAGGAAGGCCAGCGCCTGCCCAAGCACTACCATGTTTTCAAGACCGAGGACATCATCAACCGTGCGGGCGGCGTAATGTACCTGCAGCTGTGGAACGCAGATCCCAAGACCGGCGAACAGCTGGAAACCGATGTAACCATTTATATGGACGGCATTCCCAGCACCTATAAGGCCGGCGAAGAGATTCTGGTTTACCCCGGAGACAGCGTAACCCTGCCTCCCTATGTGGCCCATATCTTCGGCCCCAAGACCGGCTATGGCGAGCTGGTCGCAGGCGAGGTTTCCAAGGTCAACGATGACAACACCGATAACTACTTCCTGGAGCCCACCTACCGTTTCTCTGAGATCGAAGAGGACGAAGCCATCCTGCACCCGCTGTGCAATGAGTACGCGAAGGTAATCTGATTCTTCAAGTGGCGGCCCTAACCCGGCCGCCATTCTTACAAAGGGGGAAGAACCATGGCGTACACTGCGGTGTTCGGCTCGGTTTTTGTGGATATTAAGGGATTTCCCTTCAGAAAATACCTGCCCACCGGCAGAAATGTGGGCGATGTGAAAATCACGCATGGAGGCGTGTCCAGAAATGTGGCGGAAAACCTGGCCAATGTGGGAAGTACGGTTTCTTTCGTGACCATGCTTGAAACCGATGGTATCGGCGAGGATGTGCACCGCAGGCTGGCAGCCCGCGGCGTGGATTTGAAATACGCGGTCAGCGCTGGAGCGGGCATGGGTATGTGGCTGGCCGTATTTGACGAAAACGGCGATCTGGCGGGTTCCATTTCCCGTCAGCCGGATTTCTCCACCCTGGAGAGGCAGGTCGAGCTGTATGGCGATGAGATCGTAAGGAATTGCGAGAACATCGTGCTGGAGATTGATATGCGCGCCTCCATCGCGGAAAAGGTATTTGCTCTGGCCGAGAAGTACAACAAGGACGTCTGCGTGATCGTGGGCAATATGAGCGTGATTTTGCAGCGCCCGGAGTTCCTGGGCAAGGCGCGCCTGTTCATCATGAACGAAATCGAGGGCGGCAGCCTGTTCAACTGTAAGCTTGAGCAGGATGATCCCGAAGCCGTGCTCGAAATCACCCGGCGCGAAGCGGATGCCCGCGGTATTCGTGAAATCGTGGTGACCCTGGGCTCCCATGGCGCGGTATTCTATGATGCGGAAAGCGGCGACAGCGGCCATATTCCGCCGGAACCGACCATCATGGTGGATTCCACCGGCGCGGGAGACGCATTCTTCTCCGGTACCGTCGCGGCGCGCACGAAGGGCATGAGCCTGCGCTGTGCGGCCCGGCTGGGGGCGAAGCTGGCATCCCTGACGATTCAATCCGATGAAAACACCTGCCCGAGGCTGGAAAATTTCCTGAACCAATAAGCTGAAAGCCCCGCACAACTGTGCGGGGCTTTCAGCTTATTGAGCTTTACAGAGGGAGAGTATTTTGTCCGCGGCACCTGTGGCACCTGGGCAGCGACGGAAGCCATCTCCAATGGAACGGGCACTCTTATAATAGGAATCATTGTGCAATACCTCATCGACTGCGGCTGCAATGTCCGAAGGCGAGGTCTTTTTCAGCAGCAGCCCTGCGCCCAGCTGGGAAATCCTTGCTGCTACGCCGCCCTGCTCAGGGGTCTGCGGGAGCATAATCAGAGGTACGCCGAAGTACAGGCTTTCGTTTGCACTGTTCATGCCGCAGTGGGAGATAAAGAGGTCTGCCTGCTCCAAAACAGCGATTTGATCAACGTGTGGATGGACTTCGACATTATCGGGGAGTTCGCCAAAGCACTTCAGGTCGACCAGTTCGCCGACGGACATGATTACCTGATGACTGGATGCGGCCAGGGCTGAAACGCAGTTTTTATACAGGGGAATAAGATCGTTGTTTACCGTGCCCATGGATATATAGATCAGCTTCTCCCTGCGCTTTTCAATTTGGCATGTGTGCGGTCGAATGGACGGGCCCACAAATGTATAGTGTTCCGGGGAGAAGGTATCGGAAGCGGGCTGGAATTCCGGGGATGTATATACGATGGTGTGCGTTGTATCGTCATTCTGGATGATGTCCAGTATGCTCTTTACGGGGTAACCGGCAGCCTGGAGGCGGCGAATATCCTTTTGAACCCTTCCCATAGAAAAGATCATCCCCAATAGCTGGGCAGGGCTCTGCTTCATGATCTTCGCAGAATAACGGTTGAAGGCAAATGTGGTCGTAGAGGATACAAAGGGGATGCCGGTCTTCATGGCCACGGCCTTGCCCCACACAGCCATGGAGTCCGCCACGATGCAGTCCGGCTGCAATTCACGTATCTGGTTGAGGATGCTCCTATCCAACGCAAGTGTCGTATCCACAAGTACCTTGGTAGAAAAAGCGAGATCCTTGCCGACGCGCACGGCGTCCCGGGGACTGAGGTGCTGCTGGGTATCAAAATCATCACAGGGGATGAATTTTGCGCCGCTTTCCTCAATCTTGGAACGCATGATTTCATAGGAATAATACCAGACCTCATGTCCGCGCCGAATCAACTCACGCACAACGTTCAAAGTGGGATTTGTATGGCCGTGGGCAGGTATGCAGAAAAAGACAATCCTGGACATGCTTATTCATCCTCCTCGCTGAGGCTGTCGAAGATTTTGGAGATGAATTCGGCCTGCATCTGCTTGGGCAGGATGGCCAACCCCCTTTGATCATCGCCGAGTACGAGTATGGAGCTTCCGGGCTGAAGGTCAAACATATCCCGCGCTTCCTTCGGAATGACGAATTGTCCCTTTTCTCCGATTTTCACGATCCATGCATATTTGCCGTCGACACACTTCATGGCGAATCCTCCTATGATTAGTATGATTAATCATACTAATCATACTATTTTGGGCGGATTTTGTCAACCCAGAACCGCTGACAAAACTCTGTACATCTGCTATAATAATGGAAGATAAGGATTCAGGAGGCCGCCATGAACCGCGAACAACTGGAAATGCAGCTGTCAGAGCTGCCGCTGTACCAATATGCATTCATTCGCACGGAAGATTTGATGTTCTCAGACCGTATCCGCTGGATCTGCGAGCATGAATGCCCGATGTTCGGGAAGACCTGGGCCTGTCCGCCCGCTGTGGGCAGCGTGGAGGAATGCGAAGCGCGGTGCAGAAAATTTGATGAGGCACTGCTCATCGCCACCATTACCGAGGTGAGCGATATTGCCAACATCGAGGAGACGCTCTCCACCCGCGCGCCCCACGAGGAAATCACTAGGGAGGTGCATGAACTCGTGCGGCAGCAGGCAGAGGAGACCATGGTACTTTCAACTGAGGCCTGTGCTGTTTGTGAATCGTGCAGCTATCCGGATGGACCCTGTCGAAACCGGGATAAGATGTATCCCTGCGTGGAGAGCCACGGTATTGTGGTGACGGACCTTGCAGAGAAAACGGGCATTGACTTCTACGCCGAAGGCAACCTGGTCACCTGGTTCTCGCTGATCTTTTACCGATGAATGGAGGGCGAATCAATGAACAGAGCAAAGCTTGAAACGCTGCTTGGACGCTTTTCGGAGATTTCCGTGGCGCTGGTGGGCGATATTTTCCTGGACCGCTGGTATGAAATCGATCCTGTGCTGGACGAACCCTCCCTGGAAACGGGCCTGACTGCGCATCAGGTGGTGAAGAAGCGCAGCGCACCCGGTGCGGGCGGCAATGTGCTCAGCACTGTGAGCGCCCTGGGCGTGGGCACGATATACTGTGTGTCCTTCGTGGGCAATGACGGCGACGGTTGGGAATTGCTCAATCATCTGCATGACCGCCGGGTCAACACGGAATATGTGCTGCGCAGTGAAGAAGTGGTGACGCCCGTATACCTGAAGCCCATGTTCATGCGCGATGGCGCACTTGTGGAGGGCAACCGCCTGGATGTGAAGAACTTCCGCAAGACGCCGGAGAGTATTCAGGATGCCCTCATCGCCAATATGGAGGCGGTGGCTCAGAAGGTGGACGCCATCATCCTGCTGGACCAGCTGAACGAAACCGACTTCGGCGTAGTGACTTCCCGCCTTCGCGACGCCGCAGCGGAGTTGGCCAGGCGCAAACCTGAGCTGCTGATTTTCGCGGATTCTCGCGAGTTCATTCATGAATTCCGCAACGTGACCATCAAGTGCAACAACTTTGAGGCCCTGCGCCTCACCGGACGTCCCCAGAGCGATACCTTCCGCCCGGAGGATATCTTTGACTGTATGGACGACCTGTCTGCACGTACCGGCAAGCCGGTGTTCATCACCTGCAATAAGTACGGCTGCGCTGTGGATGACGACGGCGTAAAGCGCATGGTGGAGACCGCAAGGCAGGACGGCGAAATCGACGTCTGCGGCGCAGGAGACGCATGCACGGCGGGTACCGTTGCGGCGCTGTGCGCGGGGGCAAACCGGGCGGAAGCCGCCTTCATCGGCTGCCTTGCATCGGGCGTTACGGTGCGCAAGCTGGGGCAGACAGGCACGGCTTCTCCGCCGGAAATGATGGATCTTTTTGATGAACAGTGGGGCTGATTGGTCTGGCCGTTAAGCACAAGAATATGAATCCGAACATCGTTGATGTTCGGATTTTTTTGCCCTGATTCTTTAAATATTTTGAAGAGCCGAAAATATTTTTGAAAAACTATGTGATTTAACAGATTATTAAAGCGGTTAGGCATACAAAGGACTTGACAATGCAGCTAAAAATACGTAAAATCTAGTGACACAGTAAAAACTGTTGCTATTCTTTTTTGGGAGGCCCTAACCATGATGAAGAAAGTTATTTCCCTGCTGCTGGTTGCTATGCTGGCAATCGCTATGACCGCTGGTGTTGCTGAAGAAGCAACTCTGAAGATGGGCTTCATTGGCCCGCTGACCGGCGCTGCTGCAGTATATGGCAATTCCTGCCTGTATGGTGCTCAGATTGCTGTTGAAGAAATCAACGCCAAGGGCGGCATGCAGATTGAACTGATCGCCCAGGACGACGAGCACGATGCTGAAAAGTCCGTTAACGCTTATAACACCCTGTGGGATGAAGGCGCTCAGATGATCGTTGGCTGCGTCACCACCGCTCCCTGCAAGGCTGTTGCCGCAGAAGCTTTCAATGACCGCATGTTCATGCTGACTCCCTCCGCATCCTCTCCCGACGTCACCGCCGGCAAGGACAATGTATACCAGGTGTGCTTCACCGACCCCAACCAGGGTTCCGCATCCGCTCAGTTCATCGCTGACAATGCTCTGGCCACCAAGGTTGCCATCATCTACAACAACGCAGACGCTTACTCCACCGGCATCTACCAGACCTTCGTTGCCAAGGCAGCAGAGGTTGGCCTGGAAGTCGTCTCCACCACCACCTTCACCGATGACACCACTGACTTCTCCGTGCAGCTGACCGACGCCAAGGACAACGGCGCAGACCTGGTCTTCCTGCCCATCTACTACACCCCCGCTTCCATGATCCTGAACCAGGCCAAGGCTATGGAGTATGCTCCCAAGTTCTTCGGCGTTGACGGCATGGACGGCATCCTGACCCTGGAAGGCTTCGACACCTCCCTGGCAGAAGGCCTGATGATGCTGACTCCCTTCGCAGCTGATGCTGAGGATGAAGCAACCCAGAACTTCGTTGCCGCTTACACCGCTGCACACACCGATATGCCCACTCAGTTCTCTGCTGACGGCTACGATGCAGTTTATGCCCTGTATCAGGCAGCTCTGAACACCGGCATCACCGGCGAAACCTCTCCCGAGGACGCTTGCGAACTGCTGATTGCTGAAATGCAGCAGCTGACCATCAAGGGCCTCACCGGCGAGATGGACTGGGAAGCCAACGGCGAAGTCACCAAGACTCCCATGGCCATCAAGATCGAGAACGGCGTTTACGTCGGCATGTAATTCACTGCTGAAATAAGTAAAAAAAGTTTGAATTCGAGGGAGAATGTTGCCGAAAGTAGCATTCTCCCTCTTTTACATTTTACAGGAAACTGCTATAATGATAAAATAGTGCTAAATATAGTAGTAAAATGAACGGGGTGGGTACCATGGTCTTTTTGTCCTATCTGATCAATGGCATCAGCCTGGGAAGCGTGTATGCCATCATCGCTCTGGGCTATACGATGGTTTACGGCATCGCCAAGATGCTGAACTTCGCCCACGGCGATGTCATCATGGTCGGCGCATACATTTCCTTCTGCGTTACGCAGTATTTGGGTCTGCCTGCGGTGGTTTCCATCGTGGCAGCCATGTTCGTCTGCACGGTGCTGGGCATGGTGATTGAACGCCTGGCCTATAAGCCGCTGCGCAGCGCGCCCAAGCTGGCAGTTCTGATCACCGCCATCGGCGTCAGCTACCTTTTGCAGAACTCTGCACAGCTGATTTGGGGTTCCAACCCCAAGAGCTTCAACTCCCTGGTGAACATCGGCTCCATCCGTCTCTTCGACGGCCAGCTGCTGATCACTGATGAAGCAATCGTTACCGTATTGGCCTGCGTGATCATCATGATCGTACTGACCTGGTTCACCGGCCACACCAAGATGGGTAAGGCCATGCGCGCCGTTTCCGAGGACCAGGGCGCTGCACGTCTGATGGGCGTTGACGTCAACCAGACCATCTCCCTGACCTTCGCCATCGGCTCCGCTCTGGCAGCCATCGCAGGCGTGCTGCTGTGCTCCTCCTATCCGGTGCTGCAGCCCACCACCGGCTCCATGCCGGGCATCAAGGCCTTCACCGCAGCCGTATTCGGCGGCATCGGTTCCATTCCCGGTGCCATGCTGGGCGGCATCCTGCTGGGCCTGATTGAAATCTTTGGCAAAGCCTATATCTCTACCGAACTGGGCGATGCCATCGTATTCCTGATTCTGATTGTTATGCTGCTGGTCAAGCCTACCGGTCTGCTCGGTAAGAAGATCAGCGAGAAAGTGTAAGGTGCGCATTATGAAGAAGATGAACAAGACTTTCATCAGCAATGCCATCACTTACGCTATGGTCATTGTTGCTTTCCTTGTAATGGTGTTCCTGCAGGAGGCACGCATGCTCTCCCGCTCCATGCGCGGTCAGCTGATTCCGATCTGCGTGTACATCGTTATGGCCATTTCTCTGAACCTCACCGTTGGTATCTCGGGCGAACTGTGCCTGGGCCATGCGGGCTTCATGAGCGTTGGCGCCTTCACCGGCGCGGTTATGGCTGCCTGGATGGGCGCTGCTGTACCGGATCCCACGCTGCGCCTGGTGCTTTCCATGATCTGCGGCGGTCTGATGGCTGCCATCGCCGGCGTGGTCATCGGCGTTCCGGTACTTCGCCTGCGCGGTGACTACCTGGCCATCGTTACCCTGGCCTTCGGTGAAATCATCCGCAACGTGCTCAACTGCCTCTACATTGCCATGGACGGCAATGCATTGCGCTTTGCATTCAACAGCCCCCTG
>JAGBAU010000212.1 GCA_017938785.1 Clostridia bacterium | reverse complement strand
GGCCTTGCAGGCGTTCCGCTGTTCAATGTCTATCCCAGCAAAACCCTCATCCATGAGGGCATCCTGGAATACGTCCATCACCTGGGGCACTTCAGCATCTACAACATCTGTGAATGGATCTTCCTCTTTGCAGCGGGCATCACCACCGCCTACATGCTGAAGATTTATATCGCACTGTTCCACCAGAAGCATCCCAGCCGCCAGGAGGCGTTCGACGCCCTGAACGGAATGTACATGAACCGTACCACCGCCGCTGTTCTCTGCACTTCCATGGTTCTGATTCCCGTACTGGGCGTCTTCCCCGGCCTGCTGGAAGCCATCACCCATATGAGCGAAGGCTTCACCGGCATCCACGGTGTTAGTGGTATCCGCTACTTCAGCCTTACAAACCTGAAGGGCGGCGGCATTTCGCTGCTGATCGGCGTGCTGATCTATCTGTTCGTGGTTCGCAAGCTCCTGTACAACCAGGAACACGGTTACACCGCTGTGGAATTGAAGCTGAATCTGCGTTTTGGCGGCCTCATCCGCATCGTGGATGCCCTTTGTACAGTTATGGATCACATCCTTGAGAATCCGTTGTTTATGAACTGGATACCGGATGTGTGCACCGCACTGACCCGCTGTGCGGCAGCTGCTACGGACAGTATCGTTCTGATCACGCGCAAAACCATCTTTCGCAGCCGCACAGAGCACAGGCACCGCAAGCATTGGGGATATTTGGCCTTTGCCAATGTTGCCGGACGCATTCTGGATGCATTTGTGCTCCTGTTGAACCTGACCTTCTACCGCAGTCATCCCATACGAATTGATTTTGTATATGTGCTGGCCGCAAGGGTATACGATCATGACCCGGAATTTGCCCGTGCAACCCGAACCGTCTCCTTTGGCCTGTTGCTGTTTGCGCTGGGTTTCCTGGTCGCACTGATCTATCTGATCCTGCTTTAAACAACAATTCATCAACTTACAGATCATAACCACCCGTTCAACAGGCGCTTATGATTTGGACCTAACATCAAGAGGCACGATGCAGTTTGCATCGTGCCTCTTGATGTATGCAAGTACATTAATCCCGTGTCTTCAGAATGCAGTCGATCTCCTGCATCTGTGCGGGAGTCAGTGGACCGAATTCCATAGCGCGGGCGTTATCCTCCACCTGCTTTTCGGTGCGGAAGCCGGGAACCGGCACACACTTTTCGCTGCGTCCCCACAGCCATGCCATGCAGCCCTGGGCCAGGGTACGACCATTAGAAGAGAGAATCTCCTTGATGGAATCCAGGCGCTTCATCATCTCCGGATTGGGCTTGCCGTTGATGAAATAGTTCATCCATGCGGGCGCATTGGCGCCGCGCAGATCGTTTGCGGAGAAGGTTGTGTTCTGGTTGTACTTGCCGGTGAGCAGACCCATGCACAGGGGGCTGCGGCACACGCTGACCATATCGTGCTTTTCGCACAGCTTGATCATGCAGTCGTAGTCCTCAAAGATGTTTTCGATGTGCATAAATGCGGCGCAATGCTCGCCCTGGGCGAATACCTCGGCGCACTCCGGAATCTCAGTGGACCAGCCATAGGTACGGATTTTACCGGTCTTCACCAGTTCCTCCAGGGTTTCGCGTACCTGTACAGCGCCCTCCAGGTCATAGGATCCCAGGTGGAAATAGAGCAGATCGATATAATCGGTATCCAGGCGGCGCAGGGAACCATCCACGGATGCACGCACATCGTCCATGCTTTGCATAACGCCATTGGTACACTTTTCTGCCTCGTTGATCAGGATACCGAACTTGGTGGAAACAACTACCTTGTCCCGAATGCCCTTGATGGCCTTACCTACCACCTCTTCGCTGTGGCCGGCGCCATAGATATTTGCAGTATCGATGTAATTCACGCCCAAATCCACACCCTTGCGGATGGAGCGGATGGACTGGTTATCATCCACATCCCCCCAGCCCAGGGCCTTACCGTTGTCAAAGCAGGGACCGCCGATGGCCCAGCTGCCCAGACCGATGCGGCTGATTTCAATATTGCTGTTTCCCAGACGAATCCTTTCCATAATCAATCTCCTTTCAAAATAAGCGCACAAAAACAGGGCTGCCAAACCGACAGCCCTGTTTTTATGAGAAGTTCAATCGTCGCTATGTAGCTCCAAGCCACCGCTCACTGCGATTTCCGGATTCAACATGGAAGATTCACGCAGCACCAATTTCTGCTTCAGGCGCACGTTTTCCAGCTTCTCACCCGGGTTGCGCATGCGCTTGAGCAGCATTTCAAAGCATTCAATGCCCAGCGCATAGGGATCCTGCACAACCGTGGAGAAGGACGGCACGGAGTATTTGGCTATGCTGATATTGTCAAAGCCGAACACCGCCACATCCTCCGGCACACGAATACCGCCGCGAATCAATGCGGAAATCACGCCCTGCGCCAGCAGGTCGTTGGATGTGAGCACCACGCGCTTTCCATGATCCGATCTCATGCCCATGCTCTCCAGATTTTCCTGGAAGAGCTCATAGGCCTTTCTCATTTTGCTGTCGCCAAGGTCCTCTGACAGCAGCACATCCACATCACAGTCCGGAACGCCGATATCCCGCAAACCATCCCGGAAGCCGCCGAAGCGATCCTCCAGGTTCTGCTGGAAGAACAGTGCTTCGCCGTAATAGCAGAACTTGCGATAGCCCTGCCTGTAGAGTGCCTGCACCAGCTTGTACATGGTTTCATAGTTGTTGTATTCCACACAGGGGAAGCCTTCCACGAAGCGGTCGCCGAATACGATGGGCACGCCCGCCGCATTCGCGCTGCAATAGCTTTCGGTATCGCGGGAACCGCCCACAAAGATCATGCCGTTTACCTGACGCTCTACCAGAGCGTTTACGCCGGAACGCAGAGCCTCGGGGGAATAATGGCCGTCTGTTGTGATAACCGCATAGCCTTCCTCCTGTGCACGCTGCAGTATGCCTGCGGAGCACAGTGCATAATACTCGGAAGAAATATCCTGCACGGCGATGCCTACGATCTTGGGATCGGAGGTTCGCAGGGCGCGCGCATTGGCATTTCGGCGATAACCCAGTTTTTCAATCGCATCCTGCACCCTTTCCTTCGTCTCCTGGGAAATGGGCGCGGTGCGGTTGATGACATGGGACACCGTACCTGCAGATACACCGGCCATGCGCGCCACATCATAGATAGTGCTGCGATGACCTCGTTCTCTTTTGACCTTTGCGCCGGAATTCATTGCATTCTGTACCTTTCTCATCCGCCGGAGGGGCAGATTTCGTTATCGGTTCAGAGACGCCGCTGCAGCTTCCATCATGATCAGATGCGCCTGGCCTTCCACGGAGGTACCCTCCACTTCAAAGGTAGGCGATCCAGCACAGCCCTGCAGGATGCCGAATGCATCCACGCGGCTGCGCACCGCTTCACGAGCCCGATCCGCTGCTGCAAGCCAGCGTTCTTCACCCATGTTCAATAATACCATTTTATAGATGGAATATGCAAACATTTCCGTGCATTCTGATTCGTAAAATGTAGAAGAATCGTCCAGTACATCGTGAAAGAGGCCGTTTTTCGCCTGCCAGGGCAGCATTGCATCCACCAAGGCGGCGAAATCAGCTGCAATTTCCGCTGCGCGGGGATCCTTGTGCCGCTGGAGTTCCTTCGCCATGCGCATCAGGCCCACCAGCGCCCAACCGTTACCAATGCCCCAGAAGAGGTCGCGGGTAAATTTCTGTTCACTTTCGCTCCACTTGTGGTGGTAGAGTCCGGTGTCCGGATCCAGCAGGCGCTTGCGGATGGCATGGTAGTAATCCATACCTTCATCCAGGTAACCGGCATACATCAGCACATGGGGACCCATGGCCATGCTGTCCGCCCAGATTTCCTCCTCGCCCATCAGGTGATAGCGGGCGCCGTCCGGCGCAGAAGGTGCTGTGGCAAGGAGGTAATCCACATTTTTCTGCGCCGCACGGATGTAACTGTCGTCCTTCAGGATTTTCCCGGCTTCATGCACAGGTTCCACACAGACCGCGGGATCCACCAGCGCGGGAGTTCCTTCCACGTCGCACAGGCGGCCGTCCGCATTCTGGCGCACCACGCAGTCCCGGGCCAGCAGCAGGAAGGCGGGTTCATCGCCCGATTCCAGCATGGCCTGGGCCGCAACGCCCTGTTCCCAGCACTGCCGCGCCATGCATAGCATTGCAAATTTTACTCTGTCAATCATGCACAATTATGCCTGCAGACCATTGCCGCGCAGGGAGTCGATGTAAACTGCGAAGATCAGTACGGCGCCCTTGATCACCTTCTGCCAATAGGCCTGAACGTTCAGAAGGGTCATGCCATTGACCAGCACAGCCAGGATCAGAATGCCGAACAGGGTGCCGGTTACCTGGCCCTTGCCACCGACGCCGCTGCCGCCCAGGATAACAGCCGCGATGCCGTCCATATCGTTGCCTTCGCCGTGCTTGGGCATGGCGGCTGCGGTCTGGGATACGGTGATGATACCGCCGATGGCCGCGGTGATGGCGGCCAGGATGTGTGCATAGAAGCGAATTTTGGCGGTATCAATACCGGCCAGCTGCGCAACCTTCGGGTTGCCGCCCACTGCGAATACCTGACGGCCGAAGGTGGTGTACTTCAGGATGTACCATACGATCACATAGGTGATGGCCATGATGATCAGGCAGAAGGGAATGCCTGCGATCTTACCACTGCCGATGAAGGTATACACGGGATCGTTGATGCGGATGTAGCGGCCGTTGGTCATCAGGTAAGCTGCGCCGCGGAATACGAACTGGGTACCCATGGTGCAGATGATGGGGCTTACATGCATCTTGGTGATGATGAAAGCGTTCATGCAGCCGCCCACGATACCAACTGCAACG
>JAGBAU010000211.1 GCA_017938785.1 Clostridia bacterium | reverse complement strand
GAAAGGCCGCCCACATTGGAAGAAGCCATCACGCCGCCCTTCTTCACGGCGTCGTTGAGCATGGCCAGGGCAGCGGTGGTGCCGTGGGTACCGCAAACTTCCAGGCCCATTTCCTCCAGTATGGCCGCCACGCTGTCGCCGACCGCCGGGGTGGGCGCCAGGGAAAGGTCCACGATGCCGAAGGGCACGTTCAGGCGGCGGGAAGCTTCCATCGCCACCAGCTGGCCCACGCGGGTAATCTGGAACGCGGTGCGCTTGATGGTTTCGGCCACCACATTGAGGGGCTGGCCTTTCACCTTTTCCAGTGCAACCTTCACAACGCCGGGGCCGCTGACGCCGACGCTCACCGCGCAGTCGCCCTCGCCCGGGCCATGGAATGCGCCCGCCATGAAGGGGTTGTCCTCAACGGCGTTGCAGAATACCACCAGCTTTGCGCAGCCCAGACCGTCCCGGTCTGCGGTGCGTTCGGCAGTCTGCTTCACGATCTGGCCCATCAGCTGCACGGCGTCCATGTTGATGCCGGCGCGGGTGGAACCGATGTTGATGGAGGAGCAGACCACATCCGTGGTGGCCAGAGCCTCGGGGATGGAGCGAATCAGGCGCTCGTCCGCCTCGGTCATGCCCTTCTGCACCAGTGCGGAATAGCCGCCCAGGAAATCAACGCCGGTCTCCTTGGCCGCCTGGTCCAGGGCCAGGGCCAGCTTTTCGGGATGCTTGATGCCGCCGGTAATCAGTGCGGCAGGAGTAACGGAGATGCGCTTGTTAACGATCGGCACGCCGAATTCGCGCTCGATGGCCTCGCCCACCTTCACCAGGTTTTCCGCCTGGCGGGTGATACGGCTGTAGACGCGGTTGCACAGCAGTTTTTCATCGTCGGTGACGCAGTTAAACAGGGAAATGCCCATGGTGATGGTTCGAACATCCAGCTTCTGGTGGTCGATCATCTTCAGGGTTTCCATGATATCATGGGTATTAAACACGTTATTTCCTCCTGATTTCGCTTTTAGGCGAAAAAACATTCGGAGCAGGGTGCAAAATTCCGACGAATCGGCAGCGCAGAATTTTTGTGTACATCAAGGCGGCAAAGAGACGGCGTAGCAGCGCTACGTCAAGCTGCAGCCAACGCAGATGTACGCGAAAAGGCAAGCTGAAGCTCGGAGAAATTGCAGCAACATACTCCTTTTCAGATGTGATGCATGGCATCGAAAATTTCGTTGCGCTGGATACGGATTTGCAGGCCCAGTTCCTCGCCCAGGGTGTGGAGCTGCTGGTTTACAACATCAAAATTGGTGTGCTCGGAAGCCATATCCACCACCATGATCATGCTGAACAGGCCGGAAACGATGGTCTGGGAGATGTCCAGGATGTTTACATCGTTCTCATAGAGGATCTTGGTTACTTTGGCAATGATGCCGCGCTGGTCATTGCCCAGTACGCTGACAACTGCTTTTTTCATTTCATTCATTTTGTGTACACCTCGCTTATGGCCCTATTGTAGAAGATAAAATATATAAATTCAACGCAGACACCGTTATTTTTCACATCCATACTTGCCCGCAGGCATTCCTTAGCGGTATAATAACTGCATAGTTACGAAAACATCGGAGGAAACCACATGCAGGATTATCTCTTGATCGGTGAAATCACCAAGCCCCAGGGCGTTCAGGGCGAGCTGAAGGTGCGCCCCATCACCTGCGATCCCTGGCGCTTTGAAGATATGACCTATGCCTTCGTGCTGGAAGGTGAAACCTACCGCAAGGTGGAAATCAAGGTGCGCAAGGTCAATGAAGACGCCGTATACCTGCGCATGGAGGGCGTACTCACCCGCAACGACGCTGAAGAAGTGCGCGGCACCAAGCTCTACATCGACCGCGAACACGCCGTGGAACTGGATGAGGATTCCACCTTCATCTGCGACCTGATGGGCCTGAAGGGCGTGCTGACCGACGGCAGCGAAATCGGCAAGATCATCGACGTCATGCAGCCCAGCGGCAACGATGTATACGTTTTCAAGGGCAAGAAGGGCGAAGTACTGGTTCCGGCGCTGAAGTCCGTGGTGGTCAGGGTGGACCTGAACGAAGGCGTGATGCTGCTGGATGCAGACCGCATGGCCGAGGTGGCGGTGTACGATGAAGATTAAGGTACTCACCCTGTTCCCGGAGATGTTCGAAAGCGTGCTCTCCTCCAGCATCCTGGGCCGCGCCGTAGAGGCGGGCCATCTGGAGATCGAGCTGATCAACATCCGGGATTATACCAAAAACAAGCATAAGAATACCGACGACTATCCCTTCGGCGGCGGCGCAGGCATGGTGATGATGCCCCAGCCCGTGGTGGACGCCATCGAGGCCAATTCCGAAGAGGGTATGCGCCGCATCTACATGTCCCCCCGGGGACGCACCCTCACCCAGAAGGTGGTGGAGGAATATGCCAAGTGCGATTCCCTGCTCTTTCTCTGCGGTCACTACGAGGGCGTGGACCAGCGCGCACTGGATTTGTGCATCGACGAAGAGCTGTCCATCGGCGATTACGTGCTCACCGGCGGCGAACTGGGCGCCATGGTTGCCATTGATTCCGTGGCCCGGCTGATTCCCGGCGTGCTGGGCTGCGATGCATCCAGCGAGGATGAAAGCTTCTCCATGGGCCTTCTGGAATATCCCCAGTACACCCGCCCCGCGGACTACCGGGGCATGAAGGTGCCGGAGGTACTGCTGAACGGCGTGCACAAGGATATCGAAGCATGGCGGCGCAGGGAAGCCCTGGAAATCACCCGCAGCCGCCGGCCCGAAATGCTTGAAACCGCTCCCCTCACCGAGGAGGATCGCGAAACCCTGCGCAAGATTGAGCGCGCAGAGGAAATCATCCGCGATCTGGCTGCGAAGGGTATCACCGCCCGCCGCATGGAGATGTTTGAGGAAGCAGGCTACGCAAAGGCATGGATCAACTGCTTCGTGCCTGAGGAAAACCGCAAGTCCGCCCGCAAGAAATGTATCTCCGGCAAGCGCCATGTGGGTTATCTCTACCAAGCCTTCGAAACCGGCCTGGCGCCCCACGAGGAGGACGCCTGCAGCGTGGGCGCAATCGGCGAAGCCGTGCTCTATTTTGACGGAGAAGGGCTTGCTTTCCATGTGGATAACTGCGCTGGAATCATGCCCCTGCCGAAGAGATGCCTGCTCACCGCCCCGGATATGAGCTGGACCATCGCTATTGGTAAGAATGAAGCATATTTTGCCACAATTCCTACTGCTTTTTAACAAAAATTACGCTTGTATGACAGCCTGAATTCTGTTATAATAATCGTTGTGAAATCGGACGGTCCTCTGCCGAAGTCGGTTATGAACGTCCTTGTGAGGAAGGAGGAAATCCCCAATGAATGAGATCATCCGTTCCATCGAGAGCGCCCAGCTCAAGACCAACATCCCCGCTTTCAACGTCGGCGACACCGTCCGCGTTCAGGTTAAGGTTGTT
>JAGBAU010000210.1 GCA_017938785.1 Clostridia bacterium | reverse complement strand
CTCCCGGACTTCGCGCAGCAGGCATTGATCGGGAGTTTCATTTTCCTCGATGCCGCCGCCCACGCCGATCCACTTGTCATGGTTGGGATCGTTTGCCTTGCGCACGCGGTGCAGCATCAGGTATTGGCCGTTTTGTTCCAGATAGCAAAGGGTGGTTGCGCGCATGCTTGCCTCCGTTTATACTGCCCGGCGATGCGGGCGACATGCGCGCGCCGTCCGCCGGTGGAACCGATGGACGGCGCGCAGATGGATTTTGCTTATTCCTTGTGGGCGATGGAGATGTAGTGCTGGATGACGGCGGGATCATCGGTCATCTCGATGGATACATTGTATTCGCGGCTCTCGCCGGGCTCCAGATAGGTCAGGCTGCCCAGCTCGCGGGCCTCGCTGCGGTTTACAACGCCGCTGGTGGTGGGCTCGAGACCCAGTGCATATTCGCCTGCGCGCATGCACTTCCACTCGCACATGAAGGGCAGAACTTCTTTATCGAAGCGTACGATGGCGGCGATGCCCAGCTTCTCGTTGTGCAGCATGGCGAAGCCTTCGCCGTCAGCGGGCTGTTCGGTGTGGTAGTAGCACTGCTCGTCGCGGCCGACGCCGGGCTCTTCCATCTCGAAGTAGTTGCCCATGCCCTCGGCGGCGAAATCGCTGCGCGGGGTGACCTTGCCTGCGCTGAAGTAGGCCTTGCAGCCGGCGTCCAGCATGGGATAGCCGAAGTTGATGTGGTAGATCAGCATCACGGGCTGTTTTTCAAAGCTCTGGTTGGTGACCACGTCGCAGATGCGCAGCTTGTCGCTCTCGGTCTCGAGAACGAAATCGCGCTTGAGCAGCATATCGGTGGCGAAAACTTCTGCTTCGTGGACCTGGCCGGTGACGTGCAGGATGCGGTCGTCGCCCTCATAGTCCACCTTTGCGCAGACCTGTTCGGCGGGGATGTTGCTGTAGGGACCATGCAGACCCAGGGCCTTGCCGTTGTCCACGCCTGCGCCGCCGGCATAGGTGATGCCGCAGGTGGTGAGCATGCCGCCGCAGAACTGCTTCAGGAAGCCGGATGCGCCGTCTTCGGTGTAGAGATAGGGGCTGCGGATGCCGACCTTATTGTTCAGGCCGACGTTTACGCCCTTGTAGGTGAGGCTGGAGATATCCAGACCGCGGTCAGCCAGCAGAGTCAGCTGCATGTTCTTGCCGTTCTTCAGGTCCAGGGCGCGCAGGCCGCGGGAGGGGCCATCGTTGTACAGATAGTCCTTGATGCCGCACAGAGCGTCCAGGTTGTTACACTTTTTACGAAGTTCGAATTCCTGAGATTTCTTCATATTTATATTCCTCCATGAAGCGCCTTGCAGGGCGCAAATCTATGAAAATAGCGTAATTGCGAAGCAATTTCGCGGAATGGAAGCTCCCGAAGGGAGATTTCAGTATTCTGATAATATTATAAAAAAAGCCCGCAGGACTGTCAACTGAAATTTTAACATTCGGGTATGGAAAAGCGGAGCGAGGCAGGATATAATGGATATATAAATCCGAAAGGGAGTATTTGCATGCAGTATAATATCGAAGGCCTGAAGGCCTTTTTGAAGTTTTCTTCCAGTACCTTCCACGCTGTGGACGCCATCTGCAAGGTGTTCGCCAAGGCCGGCTTTGTTCGTCTCCAGGAGAGCGGACGTTGGACCATCCAGCCCGGCGGCAAGTATTATGTCACCCGCAACCAGTCCAGCGTGATTGCATTCACCATTCCGCGCCAGGGCTTTGCGCCAGTGCAGATTGTGGCCAGCCATTCCGATTCCCCGGTATTCCGCATCAAGCAGCACGCCGAACTGGAAGTGGCGGGCAAGTATGTGCAGCTCAACACCGAACGCTACGGCGGCATGATCATGTCCACCTGGCTGGATCGTCCGCTGTCCATCGCGGGCCGCGTGCTGGTGCGCACCAAGCAGGGCCTGGAGAGCCGCCTGGTGAAGATCGATAAGGATATGCTGGTCATCCCCAACCTGGCCATCCATATGAACCGCGAAGTCAACGATAAGTGCAGCTTCAATGCCCAGACCGATATGATGCCCCTCTACGGCGATATCAGCATGAAGGGCAGCTTCGATGCAACGATCGCCCAGGCCGCAGGTGTGAAGGAAGAGCAGCTTGCCGGCAGCGACCTCTACCTCTACAACCGCATGGAGCCCAGCGTCTGGGGCGGCGAGGGCATGTATATTTCCGCACCCCGTCTGGATGACCTGGAGTGTGCTTACACCTCCCTGTGTGCATTCACCGAGGCGAAGCAGGGCGACCATATCAATATGTACTGCGTGTTTGACAACGAGGAAGTGGGCAGCGGTACCCGTCAGGGTGCAGATTCCACCTTCCTGGAGGATGTACTCACCCGTACCGCCTGTGCCCTGAATGCGGGCAGCGAAAAGATGTGTGCCTGCCTGGCTTCCAGCTTCATGGTTTCTGCGGACAATGCCCACGCGCTGCATCCCAACCATCCGGCCAAGTCCGACGCCACCAACCGCCCCTGCATGAACGAGGGCATCGTGGTGAAGTTCAGCGCCAACCAGAAGTACACCACCGACGGCCTGAGCAACGCCATCTTTGCGGATATCTGCAGCCGTGCAGGTGTGCCGGTGCAGTATTTCTCCAACCGTTCCGATATGCTGGGCGGTTCCACTCTGGGCAATATCTCCTCTGCTCATGTATCCATTCCTTCCGTGGACATCGGTCTTGCGCAGCTGGCCATGCATTCCAGCTGGGAAACTGCAGGCACGAAGGATGCAGAATACATGGTTCGCGGCCTGAAGGCCTTCTATGAGGCTGAACTGCGCACCGCCGAGGATGGAAAGGTCGATATCAAATAAGCGTGAATACGAATTATTGGAACGATTGCTACCGGGAACGCCAGAACAGCATATCGAAGGACTATGATGGCTGGCTTTCCGTCTATGAAACGCAGCTGCAGCCGGGGTCCAGGGTATTGGACCTCGGCTGCGGTGCGGGTACGGACGTGGAGGCGCTTCTGAAACGGGATGTTCTGCTCACAGTTTCAGATCTCAGCCCAGAAGCGGTTCGGATGGTGAAACAGGCTTTTGGGGAACATCTGGAAGCAGATTGCTTTGATATGAGGGATGGTTTTCCCTATGCCGATGCAAGCTTTGATGCGGTGGTTTCAGACCTGTCCCTGCATTATTTCACCTGGGCGGAGACAGAACGGATTGTCGCAGGGATTGGTCGCATTCTGGTTCCCGGTGGTGCAATTATTGCCCGTCTGCATTCCATACAGAATATGGAAGAGAATGAAGG
Source organism: Clostridia bacterium (assembly GCA_017938785.1). The sequence goes on along the minus strand of JAGBAU010000210.1, from coordinate 486 downwards.
TGAAATGATCGAGGAGAATTACTATATTGCCTACGGCTATCCTCGACGCTATTTTACGGTGCAGGATATTCGGCAGTTATTCGCAGACTGGAGAATCTGCACGCTGAAGGAAAACGTAGCAAACCGCTACGGCAGGGAAAAGAAAGTCATTGAATTTGTGGCCCGGAAACTTTGAATAGACAGAAACAAACTTTCTTGTCGTTGTCCCGTTTTTCCTATTGACAAGAGTATGAAAATGAGGTATAATAACTTTTGTTCGAAAGAACGTAGGGGCATGGTGTAATGGTAACACGTGGGTCTCCAAAACCTTTGTTGAGGGTTCGAGTCCTTCTGCCCCTGCCATCAGCCGATTTCGCAAGGAATCGGCTGTTTTTTTGTTTCTGGGCAGTTTTGCATACAAATTGCATATTGTGCATAATCAACCCGAAAGAACCCTGTTGCGAGGGAATTCCATAATCTGCGCCGAAGCGACCGTTTGAATGGTCG
>JAGBAU010000209.1 GCA_017938785.1 Clostridia bacterium | reverse complement strand
GTGGTCAAGGGCCTGGTTCTGCTGGCTGCCGTCGCATTCGACGTCATCTCCAAGCAGAAGATCCGTATCCCCTTCCTGTCCACGCTGTTCCGCAAGTAAGAAATAGGGGAAGCCCGCGCAGGGCTTCCCCGCATCTTTTTTGGAAAAGGTATTGACAAAAGGTTCGCCTTGGTGTAAAATAATCAGGTCGGCAAGGATTGCCGATGTTGAATATGCTCCCTTGGCTCAGTTGGTTAGAGCACCGTGTTCACATCGCGGGGGTCGTTGGTTCGAGTCCAACAGGGAGCACCATTCAAGGGGCATTAGCGCAGTTGGTAGCGCGTTTGAATGGCATTCAAAAGGTCAGGGGTTCGACTCCCCTATGCTCCACCATACTTGAGAAATCCGAACTTAATTCCGATAGGAAATGGGTTCGGGTTTCTTGTCTTGTATAATAGAATAGCAATTGTTTAGATCAAATATACCTGCTGAAGATGAGAGAAGGACGCCTTCAATTCAGCAGGTATTTTTATTGCGGTAACACTTTGAAAGGGACAGTGCATCGTGAGGTTCAGTATTCGGCGTGGAAATACATATCGCTCCACACCATAAGCCGGTTCATAAAGATTTCCAGTAAATCCAAATCACCATAGAGGCCATGGTTTGAATTGGGCAAGGCATGATATTCATATACAATGTTGTTTTCCTGTAGGGCAAGCAGCAGTTTCTCCCGCTGGTTCGCGGGGATTATATGATCGCGAAGGCCGTATGCCATCAATGTTGGCACAGAGGTATGTGTAACCAAACGTGCAGGAGAGATGTCGTCTGCCGTACTGCTTTCAGACATTGCGCGGATGAATTCCTCAGGGGTCTTGATTCCATTGATCTGCATGAGCAGCGGCCAGTCAGCCGGTTCAAAATCTGTCGGCGCAGCGAGCTGGCAGACAAAGCGTATCGGTATGGCAGATGTTTCTGCACTGGTATAAGCATAATTCATCGCCAGCGTACCACCGGCAGAAACGCCAATGGGGGCCATGCCGTCAAGGATATATTCGAGCTCGGAACAATATCGGTTGATGGCACTGACGCAAGAGGCGATTTCATGGTTCATCTGCTGAAGGGTCGCAAACCGGCCTTTTTTCTGCAGGGAATAATCCAGCGTTGCAGCGATGCAGCCTTGGGATGCAAAGTATTTGCACCATACATCACCGTCTTCCTTTGTACCCGAATTGAAGCTGCCGCCGTGGATGTACAGAAGCAGATGCTGCGGTTCACTTTGCTTCAAGCCTGCGGGGATGTACAGGTCATAATGCAGCCCATCTTCGTAGGGCAGATCCCGGTAAATAGAGCCTGTATCCTCGTTCCAGTTTACAGCAAGCAGCCGCATGGGCGCATTGCCTGCATATCGGATGGAGAGGAGAGCACTCAGCAGAAAAACAACGGCAAATAGAAAGCACATCAGCATTACAAATGTGCGCTTAAGCATGGTACACCTCATATGACGCTGTCCAGCAGCAGCCGACCGCAGATTGCGCCGGAAAGGGCGGCAACCAGGATTATGGCCAGGGCAACCAGTATGTATTTTATTGTTGCATTCATGAACCTTCCTCCTTATCGGGATTAGATACTATCTGTTTTCGTTTTTTACATTTTGATTCACTTTTTGATAGAACTCATTTTCTGTTTCCTCCAAAATAAGAACAAAGAATAATAAACAGGAGGAATATTCATGGCAACAAAACTGACAGACCATGCTTCGGTTGAAAAGATTTTGCAGGAAATGACCATCGCTGAAAAGGCGCGGATGGTCATCGGCGGTAGTCCCTTTCACACGGAAGCGATGCCGGAATACGGGATTCCGGCGATGTTCATGATCGACAGCTGCAACGGCTTGAACTCGATGGAATATCTTGGCGAGAAGGTGTATGCAAAGCTTGCAGCAGAGGCTGAAGCTGCCGGCACTCCCCTTGACCGGGAAAAGAACAGTTACATGGGCGGACTGCTGATTGCGCTGGGCGCGCTCAAGAAGATGGCCGCCGGAGCCGGTTCCAAGTCCAGTCCCAAGCCCTTCGGCTGCTATCCTCCGGGCATTGCGCAGGGCTCCACCTGGAATCCGGAGGTCATCGAAGCCTGCGGCAGAGAGCTTGCCCGGGAGATGAGCAGCTACGGCATCGACATGATCCTTGGCCCCAACGTGAACATCCACCGCGATCCCCTCTGCGGCAGACTGGGCGAGAGCTACACAGAAGACCCTTTCCTGATGTCGAAGCTCGGTCCTGCCCTCATCAAGGGCATTCAGGGCGAGGGAATCATCGCCTGTGCAAAGCATTTTGCCGCCAACAACCAGGAAAAGGATCGCATGGGCGTGGAGGAGCATGTTCCTGAGCGTGCACTGCGGGAGATTTATTTCCCTGGCTTCAAGGCTTGTGTGGACGCCGGCTGCCGTACCCTGATGTCCGCCTACAACAAGCTCAACGGCATGCCCAGCGCCATGAACAAATGGCTGTTGACGGATGTACTCCGGAAGGAATGGGACTTTGAGGGCTTTGTTGTTTCCGATTGGGGCGCATCCTATGACCAGGTGCTGTCCGTTGCGGCAGGTACTGACCTGACCATGCCCGGTCCCCGTGGCATCAAGTGCATTGAGGAAGCCGTTGCCAACGGCAGCCTGAGAATGGAAAAGCTGGATGAATGCGTGCGCAACGTACTGCATGTAATCGTGGATTCCACCGCCATGACCGGACGACGGCATGCGCTGAATCGCGCCGCCTCCCTTGAAGCGATGGAAAATGTGCTGCGGGAGGGCATGATCCTGCTGAAAAACGATGGCACATTGCCGCTGAAGCAGGATGTGCATGTCGCTTTCTACGGTAAGCGCAGCAGGAAGATGACCATCTGTCCGGCAGGCAGCTCCAATGTGGAAACGGATCTGGCGACCAATCCTTATGACAGGGCTGCAGAACTGCTGGGCGCGGAAAAGCTTACGTTCGGTGAATCCAATGAAAATACAAAGTTCTGGATTGCTGTGGTTGGCGCAGATGGACGCGAGGGCGCTGACCGCGAACACCTGATGATGGATGAAGATGATAAACAAGCGCTGGAGCAGGCCATCTCCGAGGCAAACGCAGCAGGCGGAAAGGTGGTTCTGGTCATCAATGCCACCGGCCCAATTGACCTGAACGATTATGAGGATCGCGTCAGCGCAATCCTCTGTCCCTTCCTGCCCGGTATTCAGGGTGGCAAGATCACTGCGGACGCCATCTTCGGCCTGTTCAATCCCTCCGGCAAGCTGGCGCTGACCTGGCCGAAGAACCAGTATGACTGCCCCGCTTATAAGAATTTTGGCGGCGAGAACAAGGAGGTCTGGTACGGCGAAGGCATATATGTGGGCTATCGCTGGTATGATGCACGCCGTATTGAGCCCGCCTATCCTTTCGGCTACGGTTTGAGCTACACCAGCTTTGAGATCACGGATGTTCAGGTTCCTGCAGAAATCAATGTTGAAAGGGAGAATATCCCGGTCAGCATCCGCGTCAAAAACACCGGCAGCATGGCAGGCAGCGAGGTAGTACAGGTCTATGTCCGCGATGTGGAATGCCGCTTTGACCGTCCGGAAAAGGAACTGAAGGGATTCAGGAAGGTATTCCTGCAACCGGGCGAGGAAAAGACGGTCGCCATCGAAATCACGAAGGCCGATCTTGCAGGCTACTACATGGATTTCGGCGAGTGGATCACCCAGCCCGGCGAATTTGATATTCTTGTGGGCACATCCTCCCGGGATATTGCCTTTACCAGGCGCGTAGATGTGCGCTGCAGGGATCCCTTCGGCTGGAACGGCAGGGCTTCCATCGGCAAGATCGCCGCAAATGCGAAGTCCGTTGAGATCATCAACCGCATCATTGAGGATGACATTACGATTCTCTGCCATGTGGCGCTGGATTTCGCGCCGGACAAATCCCTGCAGGAGCTGTGGAGCGGAACCAATATTCAGGATGTGCTTCACAGCAAGGGCTGGGACGATGCGACGATTGAAGCAAAATACCGGCAAATCATGGATGAATTTGATGCGCTCTGATGCATGATCGCTTTTACAGCTTGAACCGCAGCAAAACACAGCTGCGGTTCTTTTCGATCGCTATAGTTTCGTTTTGTATATTTCTGAAAACTGGTTGCGGTATTTCAGCGGTGTAAGGCCTGTGATTTTGCGGAAGCATTCCGTAAAATGACTCTGGGACACAAAGCCCAGGCAGTGGCTGATGGATTGTATGGGGTCGTTGGAGCAGCGCAGCAGATTTTTCGCACGCTCAATGCGTTCCTTCTGGATGTACTGCTTGAGGGAGATCTGCTCTGCGTCCCGGAATACGCGGGAGAGGTAGGCAGTGCTCACGGAAAGGGCGGATGCAATATCTTCCACAGTGATGCGCTCATGGAAATGCTTGAAGATATACTCCTTGGCGCGGCGGACGAGATAATGGTAGCTGGTCTGCCGCGCCTGCTGCAGCAAATCCGCCAGCTTGATCAGGCTGGCATAGGTACAGCGCAGTACCTCCTGACGGGTTGCGGACTCCTCGATAAGCTGAATGCAGGCATCGGATACATTGTAGAAGGTTTCGTTGTCCGTCAGGCGCTCATGGATGGCGTTCTGTACCACATAGGAGACGAGGCACAGACAGGCGTTCTTTGTGGAGCGCAGTTCATCCATGGCGAGGGTACCGCAGCGCCAGCTGAACTGTCCGGACAGCAGCTGCGTGAGCCCTTCAATATTGTGGTTTTTCACATGCTCATAAATGGTATAGCCCCACTCAAAGGAATTGTGCAGCACGCCGGCTTCCTGCCGGATATAGAGTATATCGGAAAAGCGGCGGTCAAACTCTTCCAGATAACCCTCCGGAATGTGCATGCTGCCCTGCAGGGCGCTGCCGCTGAATTCGAGCACATCACTTGTGCGGTTGGCTGTCTCATTCATGCGGCGTCCCTCCCTTCTGCATTTGCCTTTTTTATATTCTGGAGCAATTTATGATATAATTCTATCATAATAGGATACACTATATCAATTTTCGATACTGTGTTCGGCGCGGAAACGTGCGGGCGTGGTATGAAAATGTTCCTCAAATTTTTCATAAAAGTGGCTGCGGTTAGAGAAGGCCAGGGTTTCCGCCACCTCTGCCACGCTCTTTTTGCTGTGGAGCAGCAGCTCGGCGGCGGCGCGCATGGTGAAGGTCATGGCGTAATCATACAGGCTCATGCCTGTATTTTTTTTGACCACGCGGCCGATGTAGGAGCCGTTGTAGTTGAGAAGATTCGCCAGCTCCCGGTTGCTGATGCGCCCGTGATGCTTCTCCAGCAGCTGATCGATGCGGGCAAAGAGCAGGGGATCAGCGCTGGTCTTGGCCTTGACGTGGATGGCGCTGTAATCCTCCGGATCGCAAAGAAGATCAAAGAGACGGCGCAGCATCGCCAGCAATTCAAAGGTCGCGCCGCTGTCAGGCGCGAGAAAGAGCTGCGCCATGTCCTCAAAGAGGGCATGCACTTTCTCTTTTTGTTGTTCGCTGGAGATGCGGGGCACGAAATCCAGGAAATCCTTAGCGCCGGTGTGCTTTTCCTCCAGATTTTTGCGCAGGAAGCGGAAAATCAGATTGTCAGATTCCTGCTTTTCATGGGAAAAGATCATGGGATTTCCATAGTTCAAAAGCCGGTTCACCATATCCACTGATATGGAGAGGAACAGGCAGACGTAATCCGTGGAATAGACTTCGTTGTGCAGGGTATCGCGATTGAGCAGGCAGCAGCTGCCGGAAACATAGAGGTAGCGCTTGCCCTCCACGATCTGATACATATGTCCCTTCAGGATGTACATGAATTCAAAGTTGTTGTGCTGGTGCATGCTGTTTTTATCGCGACCGGAAAGGGAACGGCGCACGGCGCAGTTGAACTGGCCCGCCGGGGAGAGGATGGAAAACACATTGTTGTCCGGATCATCTGCGCGTATGGCCATGATGGTCATCATCAGCGGTACATTGGCATGGGAATAGAAGGACATGGGATCTCCGGAATCGTAAAAGGATACCACACGGTCGATATCGCCGGTCTGGCTCTTCATGGTAGGATGAATCTGTACGGGCATGGCCTTCCCTCCTCTGTGCTGAAATCAAGCTGTTTCTGTTTTCATTATAGCATTTTTGCCACAGTTTGCAAAGATCAAAGTCGAAATATGATACAAATATCCGAAATCCAGATCGGAAACGGTTATTGTAGATGCGACGGGTGGATTTTATACTATAAACATAAGCTAAAACTATACTTTACATTTCTGCATGGAGGCGTCTGTATGAAGAAAATCAAAATCAACCGGGAATGGAGTTTCTGGAAGGATGGCTGCGAGGCGGAGAAAAAGATCGTCCGCCTGCCCCACGACGCCATGGTGGCGGAGGAGCGCCAGCCCGATATGTTCAAGGGCAATATGAGCGGCTTCTTCCCGGGCGGAAAGTATGTTTATGAAAAGAAGCTCTTCGGTGAGGCAGCGTGGGCAGACCAGCGCGTGCTGCTGGAGTTTGAAGGTATTTATATGGATTCCAGCGTGTATCTGAACGGCGAAAGGCTGGGCGGCTGGATTTACGGCTATACCGATTTCTTCGTGGATCTGAGCGGCAAGCTGAAGATCGGTGAAGAAAATATCATCCGCGTGGTGGCGGATAATTCCCGCACGCCCAATTCCCGCTGGTACACTGGCAGCGGTATCTACCGCGACGTATGGCTCTGGACGGGCAATGCGAGCCGTATCCTGCCGGACGGCATCGGGGTCAAGACTCTGTCCATCCATCCGGCAGTGTTGGATATTTCTATTGATGCTGAAAATGCCGACGGCTGTGAAATTGTATTTGCCATTTATGACGGCGATAACTGTGTTGCTTCCGGCAGCGGAGCCCATGCGCAGCTTGAGATTCCCGATGCAAAGCTCTGGGATGCGGAGAACCCGAATCTCTATACAATCAAGGCCGAGCTGAAGCGCGACGGCGCAATCATTGATTCCGATGAAGCCCGCTTCGGCATCCGCACGCTGGCGTGGGATGCCCGGAAGGGTTTCCGGGTGAACGGCAATACCGTGAAGCTGCGCGGCGGCTGCATCCACCACGACCTCGGCCCGCTGGGCGCCGCCTACAATTCCAAGGCGGAACGCCGCCGTGTGCGCCGCATGAAGGAGATGGGCTTCAATGCCATCCGCTGCGCCCACAACCCCTCCAACCGGGATTTTATGGATATCTGCGATGAGCTGGGCATGTATGTGCTGGAGGAAAGCTTTGACCAGTGGAAGATTCCCCAATCCGATTTCGATTATGCCCTGCACTTCGACACCGAATGGCAGAAGGATGTATCTGCGCTGGTACGCGTCTGCTACAACCATCCCTGCGTGATCATGTACTGCTCCGGCAATGAAATCCCCGATACCGGCCTGCCCCACGGCGCGCTCATCAGCAAGGCCATCACCGGTCTGATCAAATCCCTGGACGATACCCGTCCGGTGATGCTGGCCATCAATTCCATGCTCTCCGTGATGGCGGCGAAGATGGCAGAGCAGAAGGAAAAGGCCAAGGAAAACGTCGGCAGCCAGGAGGTCAACGATATCGTGACCCTGTTGCCCAAGATCCGCGCTTCCATCACTGCCGACAACCTTGAACCCCTGCTGGCGGGCTGCTTGGAGCCGGTGGACATCGTGGGCTACAACTACGGCGAAAACCTATATGAAGGCATCCACCGCATCGCGCCGGAGCGCATCATCCTCAGTTCTGAAACCTTCCCCAGCCGCCTCGGAGGCGACTGGAAACTGGCGCAAAACAACGACCATATCATCGGCAATTTCATGTGGTCGGCATGGGATTATCTGGGTGAAGCAGGCGTAGGCCTGCCTATCTACGGAACTACTCAGGCTCCTTTCACCAAAACCTATCCCGCTCTCACTGGCGCATGCGCCTGCTTTGACATTACCGGTTTCGCCGACAGCCAGGCCTATTACACCGCCGTGCTCTGGGGCGCGTACAAAAAGCCCTATATCGGCGTGCGTCCGGTGGATCATGCCGGCGAGGAATATACCATCGGCCTGTGGCGGCTCACCGATGCGGTGGGCAGCTGGACCTGGCCGGGACAGGAGGGCAAAACTGCCGATATCGAAATCTATGCCCCCGGCGCGAGCGTGGAGCTTGTGCAGGACGGCGTTTCTCTCGGCAGGCAGCAGCTTGAAAACTGCCGCGCCTTCTTCAAGGCGGAGTACAGACTGGGCAGCCTTGAAGCCATCTGCTTTGATGAAAACGGCAGTGAAATCGCCCGGGACAACCTGCGCACCGCCGGAGAAACGGAAAAACTCAGCATCATTGCCGAGGAGAATGCCATCTGCGCAGGCGGCGAGGATCTTGCCTTTATTCACATCTCCATAACCGATGCGGACGGCACGGTGAAGATGCTGCGCGACCGCAAAATCCATGTGCAGGTGGAGGGCGGCGAGTTGCTCTGCGTTGCCAGCGGCAATCCGGAGAGCACCGAGCGCTTTGATGCCGGCGCATACACCAGCTACCATGGCCGTATTACGGCGATTGCGGCAGGCGTGCAGCCCGGAAAGCTGCGCGTAACGGCTTGGGCGGAGGATTTGGAAGCAGCTTCCATCGAAATTGATGTGATCTGAAACGATTTCTGACAAAAAGTTCAGAAATCTGACAGAATTAACACAGGAAACAAATTAGAATTAACATAGCAAATCCATTCGAGGTGAGGCAGATGAGCAGGCAGATATTGCTTACGGCAAAGGGTGTGAACAAATCCTTCGGTTCCACCCGCGCCCTGATTGATGTGGATGTGGAGATTTCCCGGGGCGAGATCCGCGGCCTGATCGGCGAGAATGGCTCAGGCAAATCCACCTTTTCCTCCATCATTGCCGGTGCGCAGCGGGAAGACAGCGGCACTTTCAGCCTGAACGGCAAGCCCTACCGTCCGACCAGCATGGTGGACGCCCAGAGAAGCGGCGTAAGCATGATCATCCAGGAGATGGGTACAATCGGCGGCATCACAGTCGCTTCCAACATCTTTGCCGGACGCCTGGAGCAGTTCCGCAAATTCGGCCTGCTGAACTGGAAGAAGATCAATGCCGAGGCAAACAGGGTGCTGGCTGACATCGGCGCGCCGGAAATCCGGGGCGAAATGATGATCGATTCCCTGAACTTTGAGGACAGGAAGATCGTGGAAATTGCCCGCGCCATGTCCACCAACCCGGATCTGCTGATCATTGATGAAACCACCACTGCGCTGGCTACCAAGGGACGCGGACTGATCTATAAGCTGATTCAGCGCATGCACGAACAGAACAAGGCCGTGCTCTTTATCAGCCACGATCTGGATGAGCTGATGGAGGTCTGCAATACCATCACCGTGCTGCGCGACGGCGTGATCATCGATACTCTGGAAAAGGAAAACATGTCCATCGAGCTGATGCGCAGGCTGATGGTGGGTCGCGAGCTCATCGGCAGCTACTACCGGGATGATTTCGATGGAACGAGCTCCGATGAGGTGGTGCTTGAGGCAAAGAACATATCCCTGCGCCCCTATTTCAGAAACGTCAGTCTCCAGCTGCACAGGGGTGAAATCCTCGGACTCGGCGGACTCTCTGACTGCGGTATGCATGAAATCGGCAAGGCACTCTTTGGCATCGAAAAACCCCTCACCGGCGAAGTGACGCTGAAGAATGGCATGCGGGTCACTGATCCCGTAATGGCGGTCGGGCAGCGCATGGCCTATGTATCCAAGGACCGTGACAAGGAATCCGTGATCCTGAGCGCTTCCATCGAGAGCAACATCGCCCTGCCTTCCCTGAACAACCTGAAATCAAAGGGCACGGGCTATATCTCCCGGAAGAAAGAAAAGCAGCTCACGGAGGAAAACATCTCCCTCATGCGCATCAAGTGCCGCGACGGAAAGCAGCTGGTGAAGGAGCTGTCCGGCGGCAACAAGCAGAAGGTTGTGTTTTCCAAGTGGATGGGCACGGATTCGGATATTCTGATTCTGGACTGCCCCACCCGCGGCATCGATGTGGGCGTGAAGGCAGATATGTACAAGCTGATGATGCAGCTCAAGAAACAGGGCAAGGCCATCATCATGATTTCCGAGGAACTGCTGGAACTCATCGGCATGAGCGACCGCATCCTGCTGTTCAAGGACGGACAGCAGACCTGTGAACTGATGCGCAGCGAAAGCCTCGGCGAAAAAGACATTATCGAGCACATCATTTAAGGAAGGAGGATGCATTTTGGCTACGATTGAATCCGTAAGGGGAAACGCAGAAAACGTGAAAATCCAGCAGCGGCTGGATAAGATTGCGCAGCGCAAAAAGGTGGTTTCCACCATTGTTCCTTTCCTGGGACTCGCCTTCGTACTGGTATTTTTCCAGATTGTCACAAAAGGCATCTTCCTCGGCGCAGACAATATCGGCAACCTGATCAACCAGAGCTTTGTGCTCTGCCTGATTGCGGTGGGTTCCGCCTTTGTTTACGCCCATGGCGGTATGGATTTCTCCATCAGCTCGGTTTCCGGCGTAGCGCAGCTTTTTTGCGGCATGTTGCTGGTATCCGGAGTGCCGCTGCCCATCTGCCTGCTGGTATGCGTGCTCACCAGTGTAATTGGTGCACTCTGTACCTCCAGTATTGCCCTGCAGCTGGGAGTACCCGTGTTTGTGGGTTCGCTGTGCGTGCGTACCTCCTTTACCGGTCTGCTCAAGACCCTGGTGGAGGAGAGCGAAATCGCCATCAACTACCAGCAGTACGCATACATGAACAGTACGGCTGTAAAGGCGGTGATTTTGGTAGCGGTTACGCTGGTTGCATGGTATCTGTTCAATTACACCACCATCGGCAAGTTCAATAAAGCCATCGGCGGCAATGCCCGGGCTGCAGAACAGGCTGGCGTTCCCCGGAAAAAGACCATCTATACTGCCTACATCATCATGGGTATCTGCGTAGGCATCGCCTCAATTTTTGCGTTCTTCCGCACCGGCAAGGTCACCAGCCAGTCGGGCAGCGGCTATGAATTCAATGTGATGATGGCCATCATTCTCGGCGGCTTCCCGATGAACGGCGGCGATAAATGCCGTATCTCCGGCGCAATCGTGGGTGCGCTCACGGTTACACTGCTCTCCAATGGCCTGCTGCTCTGGGGTTTGGAC
>JAGBAU010000208.1 GCA_017938785.1 Clostridia bacterium | reverse complement strand
TATCCGGTTGGTTCGTACTGCCGATACTTCTGGCTCTTGCACTGTTAAATGCCTGGGTGATAAAGAAATGGAATGTATCTCAGGTATGGGTGCATGAAAAATATCACCGGCGGCGTATGTGCCGCAAAGGGTTTTGAAGCAGCCGGCGTACACTGCGGTGTGCGCAAAAACAAGGATAAAAAAGACCTGGCCATGATTTACAGCCCCGTGCGCTGCGCTGCAGCCGCAGTCTACACCAAGAATCTGGTGAAGGGCGCACCCATCGCCGTAACCAAGGCAAATATCGCCGATGGTTATGCCCAGGCCGTCATCTGCAACAGCGGCAACGCCAACACCTGCAACGCCAACGGCATCGAGATCGCCGAGGGCATGTGCAAGCTCACCGCAGATGTGCTCAAAATTGACCCCAAGGACGTAATCATCGCCTCCACCGGCGTCATCGGTCAGCAGATGACCATGGAGCCCTTCGAAACCGGCATCCCCGCCGTGGCAGCCCAGCTGGGCCAGAATAATGTGGACGCCGCCGAGGCCATCATGACCACCGACACCGTAAAGAAGGAAGAAGCCGTTTCCTTTGAAATCGGCGGCGTGGAGTGCCGCATGGGCGGCATGGCCAAGGGTTCCGGCATGATCCATCCCAACATGGCCACCATGCTGGTGTTCATCACTACCGATGCAGCCATCACCCCCGCCATGCTCCAGAAGGCCCTGTCCCATGTGGTGGACTACACCTTCAACATGGTCAGCGTGGACGGCGATACCTCCACCAACGACACCTGCGCCGTAATGGCCAGCGGCATGGCCGGCAACGCCATGATCGATTCCGAAGGCGAGGCCTACGACGCCTTCTGCGCAGCCCTCTACGAGGTCATGAAGAACCTGAGCCGCTGCATCGCCGCCGACGGCGAAGGCGCAACGAAACTGCTGGAGTGTGTGGTCACCGGCGCATCCGACCTGGACACCGCCCGCACCGCCGCCAAGGCCGTCATCTGCTCCTCCCTGGTAAAGGCCGCCATGTTTGGTGCGGACGCCAACTGGGGACGCGTACTCTGCGCCGTGGGTTATTGCGGCAAGGAGCTGGATGTAAATCAGATTGATGTGGATTTCTCCTCCGCAGCAGGCAGCATTCCCGTCTGCCGCATGGGCGCAGGCGTTGAATTCAGTGAGGAAATCGCCAAGGAAATCCTTCTGAAGGACGAGATTCAGATTCTGGTGAACCTGAACTCCGGCAACGAAACCGCCACTGCCTGGGGCTGCGATCTCACTTACGACTATGTGAAGATCAACGGCGACTACCGCACCTGAGGAGGAAACCGCTATGAACAATGCAAAGCGCGCGGAAGTTCTGGTTCAGGCGCTTCCCTATATCCAGAAATACGCGAATAAAATCGTTGTGGTGAAGTTCGGCGGCAACGCCATGGTCTCCCAGGACCTGTGCAGCGCCGTAATGAGCGACATCACCCTGCTGACCCAGGTGGGCGTGAAGGTGGTGCTGGTGCACGGCGGCGGTCCTGAAATCAGCGATATGCTCAAAAGGGTCAACAAGACCACCGAGTTCGTGGACGGTCTGCGCGTCACCGACGCCGAAACCATGGAAATCGCCCAGATGGTGCTCTGCGGCAAGATCAACAAGAACCTGGTGGCCCAGATGCAGCAGGCTGGCGGCAACGCCATCGGCCTGTGCGGTGTGGACGGCCACATGATCGAAGCCGAATGCCTGAATCCCAAGCTGGGCTTCGTAGGCGAAATCACCAAGGTAAACCCCAAGCCCGTGCTGGATATGCTGAACATGGGCTACATCCCCGTGGTATCCAGCGTAGGCTGCGACGCCGAGGGCAACGCATACAACATCAACGCCGATACCGCTGCCGCCGCCATCGCCGCCGCCCTGGGCGCGGAATGTATGGTGGCTATGACGGACATCGTGGGCATCCTGAAGGACAAGGATGATCCCTCCAGCCTGATTTCCTGCATCAATGTACAGGAAGCGCCGGAAATGATCGCCAGGGGCGTAATCTCCGGCGGCATGATTCCCAAGGTGGAAGGCTGCTGCAACGCTGTCAAAGCGGGCGTTAAGAAGGTGTTCATCATCGACGGCCGCGTAAAGCATTCCATCCTGATCGAACTGCTCACCAATGAAGGTATGGGCACCATGTTCCAGTGAGGTAATTGACATGAATATCTTTGAAAAAGACAAGACTTACGTTGCCGGCACCTACGGCCGCTTCCCCCTGCAGCTGGTGCGCGGCAAGGGCAGCATCGCCTGGGATGAAAACGGCAAGGAATACATCGACCTGGGCAGCGGCATCGCCGTAAACAGCTTCGGCTATGCCGACGACGAGTGGATGGCCGCAGTCACCGCCCAGCTGGGCGCCCTGCCCCACACCTCCAACCTCTACTACACCGGCCCCTGCGCCAACCTGGCAGAGGAGCTGTGCAAGCGCACGGGTATGAAGAAGGTCTTCTTCGGCAATTCCGGTGCGGAGGCCAACGAATGCGCCATCAAGACCGCCCGCAAGTGGGGTCTGGACACCCATGGTGAGAACCATTCCACCATCATCACCCTGAAGAACAGCTTCCACGGCCGCACCATCACCACCCTGACTGCCACCGGCCAGGATGTATTCCACACCAACTTCGGCCCCTTCCCGGAGGGCTTTGTATACGCCGAAGCCGGTAACCTGGACGATGTGCGCCGTTTGGCGGAGGAAAACGCCTGCTGCGCCGTGATGCTGGAGGTTGTTCAGGGCGAAGGCGGCGTAGTCGCCCTGCCGGACGCCTTCCTCAAGGGCGTTGAAGCGCTGTGCCGTGAAAAGAACATGCTGCTCATCGTGGACGAAGTGCAGACCGGCAACGGCCGCTGCGGCGCGCTGTATGCTTACATGCGCTACGGCCTGAACCCGGATATCGTATCCACTGCCAAGGGCCTTGGCGGCGGCCTGCCCATCGGCGCATGCCTGCTGGGCGAGCGGGTTGAAAACACCCTGACCCCCGGCACCCACGGCTCCACCTTCGGCGGCAATCCCACCGTATGCGCAGGCGCGCTGAGCATCCTCAAGCGCGTGGACGAATCCCTGCTGGCAGAGGTTCGCGAAAAGTCCGATTACATTGTGAATGAACTCACCGGCGCACCCGGAATCAAGAGCGTGACGGGTATGGGCCTGATGCTGGGCGTGGAAACTGAAAAGAACGCCAGGGATGTGGTCGCCAAGTGCATGGAAAAGGGCGTGCTCATCCTGACCGCGAAGACCAAAGTTCGCCTGCTGCCTCCGCTGAATATCCCCATGGAAGCGCTGAAAAAGGCCGTGCAGGTGCTCAAAGAGGCCGCACAGCCGGAATAATATAAAATTTCACAAAAAAAGCATTGACATTCGCGCTTTACTAAATTAAACTATGCACATTGATAGAGGCGCATCAAACATCAGTAGCCCAGTCCCGAGTGCTGCCGGGCATGGACTTCGCGAAAGGGAATGATGCCGAAGGCAGCCCCCTGGCAAGGGTAGCCTGGTTTTGAGGGGAATACCTTCACGACTGTCGCAATTTTGCGGAGAGCTATCTGTTTGCGGATTTTCCTGCATCCCCCATTGGGCTGCAGCTGCGTAAAAAGAGATGGCTGAAGCACTTTTCAGCCATCTCTTTTCATTATAAGCTTAAAGCTCCCGAAGGGCGTCCACCAGCGCGGTTTTGGCCGCGGCCTTCTCGTCCTTCATCTTGATCACGCGGGCGGGTATTCCGGCCACAACGCTGTTCGGGGCCACATCCTCGATGACCACCGCGCCTGCGGCAACCACCGCATCATGGCCGATGCGCACGCCTTCGATCACCACGGCATTCGCGCCGATGAGCACGTTGTCCTCCACGATAACGGGAGTGGCGCTGGCGGGTTCGATCACGCCGGCCAGCACGGCGCCTGCGCCCACATGGCAGTTCCTGCCAACGGTTGCGCGGCCGCCCAGCACAGCGCCCATGTCGATCATGGTGCCTTCGCCGATCACGGCGCCGATGTTGATGATGGCGCCCATCATGATCACGGCATTATCGCCGATTTCCACCTGGTCGCGGATGATCGCGCCGGGCTCAATGCGGGCATTGATATTCTTCTTGTCCAGCAGCGGAATGGCGGAGTTGCGGCAATCGTTCTCGATCACCAGATCTTCGATCTTTTCCGCATTGGCTTCGAGCACCGGAGAGATATCCTTCCAGTCTCCGAAGATGATGCTGGTACCATTTCCCATCGAGAAAACCTTCGCATTCTCAAATGCAAGCGGACTCTTTTCCTTCAGAAATACGCGAACGGGCGTTTGCTTCTTGGAAGTGCGAATCAATTCAATAATTTCCTGCGCGTTCATAGGGGCAACCTCCTGTGCGGATTTGCCGTTATGATACCATCATGAAGCGCAGATTGCAACCACCCAAATAAAATTTTCCAGGGAGGGCCATATGAAACAGATCATTTCAGACCGCCGGGCTCTGCACCGCATCCCCGAGCTGGACAAGAATCTGCCCCGCACCATGGCCTATCTGCGCACGTCGCTTTCAGGACTGCGCTGCACACTCACCGAACCCATACCCGGTTCCCTGTGCGCCTGGTTTGACAACGGCGCTGACACAGCCCTGGCCTTCCGCAGCGATGCGGACGCCCTGCCCATTCAGGAAACCACCGGCCTCGATTTCGCCTCGGAAATTCCAGGACAGATGCACGCCTGCGGTCATGACGGCCACATGGCCATGCTGCTGGAGCTGGCACGGCGGCTCAATGACATCCGTACCGACCGCAACTTCCTGCTGATCTTCCAACCCGCCGAGGAAACCACCGGTGGCGCGAAGGAAATTTGTGACAGCGGCGTCTTCGAAGGCAAAAAGATTCAGGCCATCTTCGGCATGCACCTCTGGCCAGGCTTGCCCGGCGGGCATATTGCCAGCCGCGTAAACGAACTGATGGCCCGTTCCTGCGAACTGACGGTGGAAATTACCGGCCGCAGCTGCCACATTGCCCGGGCCGAAGAGGGGCTGGACGCCCTGCTGGCAGGCGTGGATTTCGTTAGGGGCACCCGGGAAATCTCTGAAAGCTACCCATCGGAGATCATCCGTGTGGTACGCTTCGGCAGGATGGACAGCGGCTCCGTGCGCAACGCCGTGAGCGACCGCACCCGGCTGCTGGGCACCCTTCGAACCTTCCAGGATGAAATTTTCTTTGACATATTGGAGCGCTTGAAGCGATTGGCGGAGGAAATCTCCGGGACGACCGGCTGCAAGGTGGAAGTAACCACCAGCCAGGGCTACCCCGCGGTGATGAATCCGCCGGAAATCGCAAACCGGGTGCGTGCCGCCGGAATCGACTATCCGGAGCTGCCCCGCCCCGCCATGACCACGGAAGACTTTGCCTGGTACCAACGGTACCTGCCCGGCATGTTCTTCTTCCTGGGCACCGGCGATACCCCCGCCCTGCACAACGGCAGCTTCAACTTCGATGAAGCTATACTCGAAGCGGGCGCGGACTTCTTTGAAAAACTCGCATTGCGCTACAGATAAGCATACAGGAGGTACACCATGAACAACAGCATTTTCAAAGGCATTGCAACCGCACTTATCACTCCCTTCAAGGCCAACGGCGAAGTGGATTATGATGCATACGGCCGCCTGATCGACTGGCAGATTGACTGCGGCATCGACGCCCTGGTTTCCTGCGGCACCACCGGCGAAGGTCCCACCCTCACCGATGAGGAACACAAGGAAGTCGTTCGCTACTGCGTGGAGCGCACCGCAGGCCGCGTCCCGGTCATCGCCGGCACCGGCTCCAACGACACCGCCTACGCCATCGAGCTGACCAAGTTCTCCTGCGATGTGGGCGCAGACGCCATGCTGGTGGTTACCCCCTACTACAACAAGGCCACCCAGAAGGGCCTGATCGCCTCCTTTGAGGCCATTGCAGACGCCAGCACCAAGCCGCTGATCCTCTACAACGTACCTTCCCGCACCGGCTGCGGCATCCAGAGCGCCACCTACGCGGCCCTGGCCAAGCATCCGATGATCTCCGCCATCAAGGAAGCCAACGGCAATATCTCTTCCGTGGTGGAAACCATGTCCCTGGTGCACGGCCAGCTGGATATGTACTCCGGCAACGATGACCAGATCGTGCCCATCCTGTCCATGGGCGGCGCAGGCTGCATCTCCGTTCTGTCCAACATCATGCCCAGAGAGACCTGCGAAATCACCCGCCGCTTCTTCGCCGGCGATGTGGCAGGAGCCGCTGAGCTTCAGATGAAGTATGTACCGCTGATCAACGCCCTGTTCAGTGAAGTGAACCCCATCCCCGTGAAGGCCGCCATGGCCGCCATGGGCTGGAGTGAGGATATCCTGCGCCTGCCGCTGACTCCCATGGAGGATGCTACCCGTGCAAAGCTGCTGGGTCTGATGCGTCAGGAGGGTCTGATCGGATGAGAATTCTGGTAAACGGAGCCTGCGGACGCATGGGCAAAACCCTGTGCGATCTGATCGAATCCATGCCCAGGCATGAACTTGCAGCCAAAGTGGACCTTCAGGCGGCCCAGGAGGGCTTTCTGGCGGATTTAAACCTTGCCCCTGAGATCGACATGATCATCGACTTCTCCCATCACAGCGCCATTTGCGGCCTTCTGGATTTTGCCCAGGCGTGCAAGTGCCCCGTGGTGGTGGCCACCACCGGCCACGATGAAGCCGAGCTTGCCCGCATCCGCGAAGCAGCGAAGGAGATACCCGTGTTCCTGAGCGGCAACATGAGCGTGGGCGTTGCCCAGCTTTGCCGCATGGCCCGGGAGACCGCCCGGCTCTTCCCGGAGGCGGATATCGAAATCGTTGAGATTCACCACAAGCACAAGAAGGACGCCCCCAGCGGAACTGCCAAGATGCTGGTTTCCGCCGTGCAGGAAGCCCGTGCAGACGCCATTATGGTCTGCGGCCGCAGCGGCATGCAGCCCCGCACCAAGGAAGAAATCGGCGTGCACTCCCTGCGCATGGGCGAAATTGTGGGCATCCACGAAGTGCACATCTCCACCCCCACCCAAACGCTCACCCTGCGCCACGAGGCCCACAACCGCGGCCTGTTTGCAGAAGGCGCAGTCTGCGCAGCCGAGTTCCTTTATGAACAGGGCGCAGGCCTTTACGATATGAAATCCATGATCTGACGGAGGAATACACATGCTTAAAACCGTGAAGTTCGGCGGCAGCTCCCTGGCCGATGCACAGCAGTTCAAGAAGGTGGCAGAAATCATCAAGAGCGATGAAAGCCGCCGCTATGTGGTGGTGTCCGCACCGGGCAAGCGCTACGCCCAGGACATCAAGATTACTGATCTGCTCTACCGCTGCTGCGAAGCCGCACGCCAGGGCTATGATTTTTCCGACAGCTTCCAGATGATTCGCACGCGCTATGAGGAAATCATCCGCGAGCTGGGCCTGGATCTGAGCCTGGACGCCGAGCTCAGAGACATCGAAGCCGAGCTGAAGGCCCGTCCCAACCGGGATTACGCCGCCAGCCGCGGCGAATACCTGAACGCCATCGTGATGGCCGCTTATCTGGATCGTCCCATGCTGGACGCCGCCGAGTGCATCTTCTTCACCGAAGATGGCGTGTTCGATGCAGAGCGCACCCAGGAAGTGCTCTCCAAGCGCCTTGCAGAGCTGCCCTGCGCCGTTCTGCCCGGCTTCTACGGCCGCAATCCCGACGGCAGCGTGCGCACCTTCTCCCGCGGCGGCTCCGACGTGACCGGCGCCATCGTGGCTCGTGCCTCCGCCTCCGACCTGTATGAAAACTGGACGGACGTCTCCGGCATGCTCAGCTGCGACCCGCGCATCGTGGAAAACCCGGCTCCCATCGAGAACATCTCCTATGCAGAGCTGCGTGAATTGGCCTACATGGGCGCATCCGTGCTGCATGAATCCGCCATCTTCCCTGTGAAGAAGGCAGGCATCCCCATCAACATCCGCAATACCAACGATCCCATGGCCCACGGCACCATGATCCAGCCCAGCGCAGGCTATCATGCCAACCGCCCGGTCACCGGTATTGCAGGCAAGAAGCACTTCTCCACCATCCTGGTTGAAAAGGACCAGATGAACGAGATGGTCGGCTTCGCCATGAAGGTTCTGGAGATCATCGCCCGCCACGGCCTGCTGATGGAGCACATGCCCTCCGGCATCGACACCCTGTCCGTTGTGGTTTCCACCGAGCAGCTGGAACCCTGCCGCAATGCCATCCTGCACGAGCTGCAGGAAGCCTTGCAGCCGGATTCCATCGTCATACACGATGAACTGGCCCTGATCGCGGTCGTGGGCCGCGGCATGGTCCGCCAGCGCGGCAGCGCTGCACGTGTGTTCAACACCCTGTCCAAGGCCCGTGTCAACTGTAATATGATCGACCAGGGCTCCGGCGAGTTGAACATCATCGTCGGTGTGGATGTAGAAGACTTCGAAATCGCCATCGAAGCGCTGTACAACGAATTCTTCAACTAAAAGTGAAGCTCCCTTTCGTGGGGAGCTTTCGCTGTTTTGGAACGGAAAAATGTGGCATTCAATCATTCCTGCTTGAAAATAAGAAACGGATGTGCTATCCTGCCATCAGTCCAAATCCTTTTCCACAGGAGGAAAACATGAGCATGATGCGCAACCAACAGGAAATCCACGAGGCCATCAACGCAGCCGACGACGCGCTGATCGCCCTCCGGAATGCCGAAAACAGTCTCTCCAGCGCCGGCGGCTGGGGTATCTGGGATATCATGGGCGGCGGTTTCCTTTCCACCCTTTTCAAACACGACAAGCTCGACCAGGCCCAGCGCGAACTGGAAAAGGCCCGCAAAGCCCTCCAACGCTTCCGGAACGAACTCGCCGACCTGGGCAGAACCATAGACTTCAATCTGGACGTAGGCGGCTTCCTGCGCTTCACAGACTATTTCTTCGACGATATATTCTCCGACCTGATGGTGCAGTCCAAGATTCGCCAGGGCAAGCAGCAGGTGCAGCAGGCCATCCGTCAGATTGAAGGTGTCCGCCAGCAGCTGTGGAACATGGTTCGATAAAGAAAACCGGACAACAAACGTTGTCCGGTTTTCTTTATTTCAGCATGGAAAGCACGCGCTGGTAGTTGGCGCTGTCCAGCATGCATTTGACCTTGGTACCCTCGGCGAGGTATTCCTCCTCCAGCACCTGGCCCTTGGAATGAATCAGGGAGAGTACATTGCCCTTCTGGTAGGGCACAATGATCTCCACCTCATGGCGCATGGCCGCGATGCGTCGGGAGATTTCCTCCTTCAATTTATCCAGGCCCCTGCCTTCACGGGCGGAGATCAGGATGGCACCGGCGGGCTCCACATCCTCATCCATCTTGGCCCGATCGGCCTTGTTGAGGGCCTCCAGCACGGGCCGGTCACCCGCACCCAGTTCGTTGAGAACATGGAATACGGTGTCCCTCTGCTCCCGGTACTGGGGATTGGATACATCCGAAACCACCACCAGCAGATCGGCAAAGAGCGCCTCTTCCAGGGTGGAATGGAAGGCCTCGACCAGCTGATGGGGCAGCTTGCGGATGAAGCCTACAGTATCGACCAGCAGGCAGCTGCGGTTCTCCGGCAGCTCCACCTGGCGCATCACGGGATCGAGGGTGGCGAAGAGCTTATCCTCCACCAGCACGTCCGCGCCGGAAAGAGCGTTGAGCAGCGTGGACTTACCCGCATTGGTGTAACCCACCAGGGCGACGGTGGTCTGGCCCTGCTTATCGCGGCGGGCACGGCGCATATCGCGCTGGCGCTTGAGCTCCTTGAGCTGATGGGACAGATCGTCGATGCGCTTACGGATGCGGCGGCGGTCCACTTCCAGCTGGGTTTCACCGGGACCTCGGGTACCGATACCGCCGCCCAGTCGGGACAGGATGGTGCCCATACCGGTGAGTCGCGGCAGGCGATATTTCATCTGCGCCAGTTCCACCTGAAGCTTACCTTCGGCGGTCTGGGCGCGCTGGGCAAAGATATCCAGGATCAGGGCCGTACGGTCGATAACGCGCACCCCCAGGGCGTTTTCAAGGTTCCTCTGCTGGGAGCCGGTGAGTTCATCGTCCACGATCACCAGATCGATCTCCATGGCCTGGCAAACGAGAGAAAGCTCCTCCGCCTTGCCGCTGCCGATGAAGGTGGCGGGATCGGGCTTGATGCGGTTCTGCATCACGCGGGTGATGACCATGGCGCCTGCGGTTTCTGCGAGGCTGGCCAGCTCCTCCAGGGATTCCTCGCTGTCGATGGAGATGAGCATAACCTTTTCCACCTGCTCCACGATGCCGCCCTTGGCGATGGCTTCCTTCACGCGCTCCTCAGCCATCTCGATCTCATTCATCCAGTTGATCTGGGGAATGCGATTGGCACGCACGGGGCCATGCATCACAATGGAGAAATTATCATATTCCATTTCGCCCAGGAAGGCTGCGCTCACGCCGGTGCACTGACCATCCTGCACGCCCACGGAGCACATGGAATCGAAGCGCATGAGCCGAAGCGCCTGCAGATCCACGCCGGACAAGCGGGCGTCTCCGCCCGGATGAGTATGGATACAGCGGAAGCCGGTAAGCCTGTCCAGATTTCGGCGCAGATGCAGCTCCGGCAGGGCGATGGAACCGATGGAGCCGATGGCGATTTCCAGTACGCTGCCATCGCGGCCCAGGTACACCAGCATTTCGCGGTTGATCAGCTCAGTAAACCGCACCAGCACCTGCAAAAGCTCGTCCGGCAGGAACAGATCGCGGTCAAAAGTCGCGTCATACAGTGTTTCCAGTTCCGCCAGATAACTGTTTCGAATGCCTTCCAGATTTCCGTGGATCATAGATTCAAAAACCTTTCCGTTTAAAATGAAGCGGCCCTGCATCACCCGGTCCGGGCAACGCAGGGGCCGCCCCTTGCGATCATAGCTTATTTTGCCTGGTTTGTCAATCAGACATACTTGACTTCTTCTTCAGATTCGGCAGCAGGAGCTGCAACACCGTTCATGCGGTCGCGATAGTCCTTGATGGCGGCGTGCAGGGCTTCCTCAGCCAGCACGGAGCAGTGCACCTTCACCGGCGGCAGGCCACCCAGGGCCTCCATAACGGCCTTGTTGGTGATCTGAAGGGCCTCGTCGATGGTCTTGCCCTTCACCAGCTCGGTGGCCTTGCTGGAGGTGGCGATGGCTGCGCCGCAGCCGAAGGTCTTGAAGGAAACGTCGGTGATGACGTCGTTTTCAACCTTGATATAGATGCGCATGATGTCGCCGCACTTGGCGTTGCCCACGGTGCCTACGCCGCTGGCGTCTTCCATCTCGCCCATGTTGCGGGGATTCATAAAATGATCCATTACCTGCTCGGTATATTCCATAATTCAAACCTCCAATTCGGTATATCTCAAATTACTTGTTTCCCTTGATGAAATCGTCGTACAGCGGGCTCATGGAGCGCAGGCGTGCAACGATCTGAACCAGCTTATCCACTACGAAATCGGCTTCTTCCATGGTATTCTCTTCGCACAGGGACAGGCGCAGGGAGCCATGGGCAATTTCGTGGGGCAGGCCGATGGCCAGCAGAACGTGGCTGGGATCCAGGCTGCCGCTGGTGCATGCGGAGCCGGAGGAAGCGGCGATGCCGAAGTTATCCAGCAGCATAAGCAAGCCTTCGCCCTCGATGAACTGGAAGCAAACGTTCACGTTGCCCGGCAGACGCTTGGTGGGATGGCCGTTCAGGCGGCTGTAGGGAATCTCCTTCAGGATGCGATCGATCATGTGATCGCGGATGGCGGAGAGCTGTGCGTTGTGGCCGTCGATATCGGCTGTGGCAATTTCAATGGCCTTGCCGATGCCCACGATGGAAGCCAGGTTTTCGGTACCGGCGCGCTGGGTCTTTTCCTGAGCGCCGCCGTTGATGAGGCGCTGCAGCCGTACGCCCTTGCGGATGTACAATACGCCGATGCCCTTGGGGGCATGGAATTTATGACCGGACATGGACAGCATATCGATGCCCATGGCCTTCACATCAATCTTCACGCTGCCGATGGCCTGTACGGCGTCGGTGTGGAAGAGCACG
>JAGBAU010000207.1 GCA_017938785.1 Clostridia bacterium | reverse complement strand
CGTTGAGTACGGCGACGACCTCCGTGTCATCTCCGCTGCGGCGCAGCACGAGGTAATCCGCGGCGGAATTCTTGCAGGTGAAGGCAAGAGCGGGAATTTCGCCGTTATCGGACAGCAGAACCAGGTCGTCCACGGCCTCCGGCGCATCCCACAGCGTGGAAACCTCGGCGGGCGCTTTGTCTTCGGGAAACCATTCGAGCTGCACGTATTCCTCCGGTGTATTGGCGGCGGCGAGCAAAACGCGGTGTTCCTGCGTCAGTGCGGCGCGGTCGATGCGCAGTTTGCTTAGCGTTGCAGGCGGCGTGAAATCCTTCCCGCTCAGGCTATCCCTGGCTTTTGCAAGCAGGGCTGCGCACAGCTGCGCCGGATAGCTGCTGCCGCCTGCGAAATCGGGCATGGAGTGTTCGCTGTCCGGTTCATCAAAGCCCATCCACACGGCAACCGCCAGTTCCGGCGTGGAGCAGACGGTCCATATGTCACGATTGCCGCCGCCTGCTTCGCCCACGGTGCCGGTCTTGCCCATGATGGGTATTCCTGCACCCGAGAGCGCCTTGGCACTGCCTTCCGCTGCGGCGGTTTTGAGCATGTCCGTGATCAGGAATGCGGTTTCCGGGCTGACGGCGCTTTCATTCAGCTTCGGTGCTTCATACAGGATGCGGCCGCGCGCGTCCGTAATGCGGCGTATGGCATGGGGCTCCACACGCCTGCCGCCGTTGGCCAGCGTACAGTAGGCGCTGCACAGGCGGGCGGGGGATACGCCGTGGGTCATGGAACCCAGCGAAAGGGAAAGGTTTACATCCTGCGCGGCCAGCGGTATGCCGAATTTCGCGATGGCGTTGCGCACGGCCTGCATGCCGATGAGGTCCGCCAGGTCCACCGTGGCCACATTCAGCGACCGGGACAGGGCTTCCCGCAGGGTAACGGTACCATAGTAGGTTCCTCCTGCATTGCCCGGCAGGTACTTGCCCGGGAACTCACGCTGCACATCCTCCACCATGGAGACGGGCAGGAAGCCCTTGTCCTCGATGGCGGCGGCGTAAGTGGATACCGGCTTGATGGCGGAGCCCGGCTGGCGCTGCATCTGGGTGGCGCGGTTGAAGCCGCGCTGCACCTCGTATTCGCGTCCGCCCACGATGGCGGCAATCTCGCCGCTTTCGGTATCCAGAGCAATCAGCGCAGCCTGAACAGGGGTTGCGTCATCGGCGGGGTCGGGGAAGTTGGCACCGTTTTCAAACAGCACGTCCGCCGCCCGCTGGATGGACGGTTTCAGCCCCGTGTGGATGTGCAGGCCGGAGGTGAGGATTTCCTCCGTGTCCATATCCAGGATCTCCATGGCTTCCAGCATCACCTGGTCCGTGTACCAGCCATGGGGATTTTCCGCTTTCTGCCTGGGCACAAGGCTCAGGGGTTCGGCCGCGGCGACGCGGTATTCATCCTCCTGTATGACGCCGCTTTCCAGCATATTGCGAAGAATCATATTCCTCCGGCTCAGGCTGTTTTCCGGCTTCAGATGGGGTGCATAGCCGGAAGGGGATTTGATGACGCCCGCCAGCAGCGCACCCTCTGCAAGGGTGAGCTCGCCGGTTTTCTTGCCAAAATAGACCTGCGCGGCTGTACCTACGCCGTAGGCCCCGCTGCCAAAGTATACGGTGTTCAGGTAGGCCTCCAGGATTTCATCCTTGTCGAGCCGTTTTTCCAGCTGCATGGCCAGAACCGCCTCCTGTACCTTGCGCGAAAGGGTCTTCTCGCTGGTCAGGTGGGTGAGCTTGACCAGCTGCTGGGTGATGGTGGAAGCGCCCTGGGCAAGGCTCATGGTTTTGACGTCGTGCCAGAGTGCGCCGAAGATGCGCTTCACATCCACGCCGGAATGGCTGTAAAAGCGCTGGTCCTCGGCGGTGATGAAGGCGTCGAGAACATGCGCGGGAATTTCGTCCAGGCGCACATGCACCCGTTCCTGTTCAGCGTAAACCGCGCCCGCCTTCTGCCCGAAGGCATCGTAAATCACGGTGCTCTCGGGTATTTTCTGTATCCTTTCCAAATCCAGCTTCTGCCAGTTGGGCAAATCCAGCTGCCAGATGAGCAGCCCCAAAATGATCACGAATACGCCTGCTGCGGCGATGTAAATCCATCTGCGCATGTTCATTCCGCCTTGTTCCAGAATACTTCCAGTATGCGCATCCTGCGGCGGATTTAGACATATCTGCCTTAGAAGCTTGTCGCACGAAAGTGCATGTTCCCGCAAATCCGAGATTCTTCGCGGAAGGATGCGACAGCTGCCGTGGTGAAACTCTTCAGCCGGGAGGATGAAGCATATGTTGGATTATGAACGGCGTCGGCAGACGCTCATGGTACGATTGAAGGATGAGCTTGACCACAATGCAGCGCTGCGCCTGCGCGGAGAACTGGATGCACTTTTGCAGGATGGAAGCATCAACCGGCTGGTGCTGGATTTGAAAAAGCTCAGCTTTATGGACAGCTCCGGCGTGGGGTTCATCATCGGCCGCTATAAGCAGATGGCCCGCCGCGGCGGCAGCGTGGCGGTGATGAATGCGGACAAGCAGATGGACCGGATCTTCCGCATGTCCGGACTGTATGAACTGGTGGAACGTTTGGCGTAGGAGGGGAAAGAAGATGCATATCCTGAACGAAATCCGGCTGGATTTTCCGGCTCTGCCCGAAAATGAATCCCTGGCGCGCATGGTGGTGAGCGCCTTTCTGGTGCCTCTGAACCCAACCCTTGAGGAATTGGCGGATGTGAAGACCGCCGTATCGGAGGCCGTGACCAATGCCATCGTGCACGGCTACGGCGGAAAGGGCGGTATCGTGCGCCTGCGGGCAGACTGCCGGGAGGACGGCATGATCACAGTGGATGTATCCGACAAGGGACGCGGCATCGCTGATATTGCCCGGGCGCGCCAGCCCTTTTTCACTACCCTGGGCGGCGAGGAGCGAAGCGGCATGGGCTTTACCGTGATGGAGAGCTTCATGGACAATGTTGAGGTGCATTCCGCGCCGGGCAAGGGCACCGTTGTGCGGCTGCAAAAGCAGCTGAACGTGCGCGAGGAAATCCTTGCGCAGCAGGCCTGAACGGGGATCAATACGAAGGCACGCTTGAAAAACTCGCGCGCGCCCGGTCGGGGGACAGGCAGGCACGGGATGAACTTGTGCAGGAAAACCTGCCGCTGGTGCACTACGTGGTGAAGCGCTTCCGGGATCGGGGCGCGGAATACGAGGATCTGGTGCAGTACGGCTGCATCGGCCTAATCAAGGCCATCGACCGCTTTGACCCTGGCTACAATGTACGCTTTTCCACCTACGCGGTGCCCATCATCATGGGCGAGGTGCGCAGGTTCCTGCGGGATGACGGACCGGTGCACATCTCCCGCACCATCCACGATAACGCCCTTCGGGTGGAGCGTTTCAGGGAGAAGTATGTACAGGAGAACGGCAGCGAACCCACGCTTTCGCAGATCGGCGAGGAAACGAAGCTCTCCCGGGAAGATGTGCTTCTGGCGGTGAATGCGAACCACCGGGTGCGTTCCCTGAGCGAGCCGGTGAACGGGGAGAGTGAGCTGCGGCTGATGGACACCATCGGCGAGGAGTGCATGGAGGAGGTGGACAGCCGTCTGATGCTCAAAAAACTCCTGATGGAGCTGGAACCGGAGGAGCGCACAATCATCATCCGCCGCTACTTCCATACCCACACCCAGAGCGCCATCGCCCGGGATATGGGCATTTCCCAGGTGCAGGTGTCCCGGCTGGAGGGCAGGATCATCAAGAGAATGCGGGCAAGGGCGGAAGGGGGATAGCCTTTTCTCTTGACT
>JAGBAU010000206.1 GCA_017938785.1 Clostridia bacterium | reverse complement strand
TGCCATGGCAGCCATCTGCAACGGCATCAAGCTGCACGGCGGCCTGCGTCCCTACTGCGCAACCTTCTTCGTGTTCTCTGATTACATGAAGAACGCCATCCGCATGTCCTCCATCATGAACCTGGGCGTGCCCTATATCCTCACCCATGACTCCATCGGCGTTGGCGAGGATGGCCCCACCCATCAGCCCATCGAGCATCTGGCCGGCCTGCGCGCCATCCCCGGCGTAATCGTGTTCCGTCCCGCTGACAGCAAGGAAGCTGCCGCCGGTTGGATCGCAGCCCTCACCGAGGACCATCCCGTTGCTCTGGTGCTGACCCGTCAGAACCTGCCCCTGTACGAAAAGAGCGGCGTTGAAGCTCTCAAGGGCGGCTACATCATCTCTGACTGCGAAAAGGAAACCCCCGATGTTCTGCTGATGGCATCCGGTTCCGAAGTAGAACAGTGCGTTGGCGCACAGGCCCTACTGAAGGCAGAAGGCATCGAAGCCCGCGTTATCTCCATGCCTTCCTTCGAGCTGTTCGAGGCTCAGTCCGCTGAGTACAAGGAGAGCGTAATGCCCGCAGCCGTACGCGCCCGCGTTGCAGTTGAAGCTGCCGCCAGCATGGGCTGGTACAAGTACGTTGGCCTCGACGGCGCAACCGTCACCCTCGACCACTTCGGCGCATCCGCACCGGCAGGCCTGCTCTTCAAGGAGTACGGCTTCACCAACGAAAACGTTGCTGCCACCGCCAAGAAGGTTCTGGGCAAGTAATTTAAGCCTGAAGGCGCTTCGCTTTTGCGAAGCGCCTTTTTCGTTATCCAAAAGGCTTCCCCTCAAGGGGAAGGCATACGAAAACCGCCATGCACACGCATGGCGGTTATTCATCCAGCAATGATTCATAGCTTACGCCCAAAACCTTTGCAATTACCTTCAATTCAATATCCGTTACAAACCGTTCTCCGCTTTCAATGCGCTGAACGGCATTTTTATCCACATCCAGCCCAGCCAGTTGCAGCATATCTGCGAATTTGCGCTGCGAAGTTTTATCCGGCAAAAGCAATCGAAATTCCTTGATTCTTTCGCCACATATATTGTTTCGTCCGCCAGAAGCTTTATTCTTATACATAATTCATTCCCTTATTGACATTCACTAATTGTCAATAAGGGAATTATATGATAGAATGGATCATAATTTGACATTTAGTAAATGTCAGATTACCAATATGTTTTCTCTAATGTATTCGCGAAAAAAACACGGTTCTATATGAAAACAATAAAAGGAGGGTTCCCCATGGGTAAACTATCAATCGGAAAAGCAGTTTCTACCGTAACGGTGAAATCAGCCAAGGCAGCCGGAAAGGCTGTCAAGGCAGGAACAGCGCATGCAATCAAGGCTGGCAAAATGGCAATGTCCATCCAGATGCCCAGTTCCCTGAACTGGATTTACAGCTTCGGCTTCAAGGTAGGTGTTTTTCTGATCCTCAAGGCGTTCCTGATTCTGCGCTATCAGTTCTTCAACCTTCGCACATCCGGCTTCATTATGATCGCATGCCAGTTCCTTCAGGCGCTTGTTCTGATTGCATGCGGCGCGCTCATGCAAAATGAAAGCCTGTACGACGAACCCCTTAAGCTGCGCAAGATTTCCCATTACTATGGCTATGCACTGCTGGTTGGCCTTGCAACCTTTGTCTGTAGGGAGGTCTTCTCCTGGGAATTCTTCAAAGAACCCAAAGCCGTAAACTGGTTTGTGGATTTCTTCCATACCATCGGCAAGGGTGCCAGTGAAATCGGCCTTTCCCTGCTCTTCTGGGACTGCGATCTCTGGGGAGCTTTCTGTGGATTGCTGTACTTCATTACAACGGTATACCTGCATGTCAGCTTCGACTATACAAACGGCTTCTGGGCTAAGATCTTTGACAAAGTACACTTCCTGAGGGAATCTCACCATGTTGCAGAAGTTCTGGAGGAAGAAAATCTGGAAGATGCAGGATAATCCTGTTTAAAATACGAAAACCGTCATGCACACGCATGGCGGTTATTCATCTTTCAGTCCCAGCAGGTAATCCACGGATACCTTATAGTATTTTGACAACGCAATCAGGATTTCCGTCGGAATATCCAAATGTCCACTTTCATAGCGCGAGTAGGTTGGTTGGCTCACATTTAAATACGCTGCAACCTTGTCCTGACTCAAATCATGGTCTTCACGCAAATTGCGAATACGCTCGTACAATTTCATCACCCAGTCCATCATAGCCTATGCAATAACCGCATATTGACTTTTATGCAAAAAACGCATAGAATAGAATTGGAGGTGATTTCATGTACAGTGCTATCGGCAAAAGGATCAAAGCGCTTCGCAGGAACAAAAACATGACTCAGGCTGAGTTCGCTGAAAAGTGCGAAATCTCCCTGTCCTTTCTGGGGCACATTGAGCGTGGCACGCGGAAGCTGAGTGTAGACACCCTATATAGAATCACAAAAACGCTGCACTGTTCGGCAGACGAACTGCTGGGCATCGATGCTTCATCCGATTCTTCCGCGATTTCCGATGAAATCACCGCCATCATCACGGAGCTACAGGCATTAAAAAAACGCTTCAACTGAAGCGTTTTTTTCTATACAATGAACAGTTCCAGCACGTACACCACTGCGCAGGCGGCGACGGCTACCTTGAACAGGCTTGCGCCGCGCCAGGCGAGAACCAGGCCCACCACCAGCGCCGCAAGGCCGGACCACTGGCTGTTGGTGGCGTCCATCATGGACGGGAAGGTCATCACCGACAGGGTGACATAGGGTACATAATACAGGAACGAACGGATGTACACATTCTTGATCTCCCGGCGCACCAGCGTCAGCGGCAGGGTGCGGATCAGGTAGGTCACGATGGCCATCACGGCGATATAAACATATACATTAGCCTGCATCCTTGCTCACCTCCCGGATAGGTGCAATTACGGCAGCGGCGGCGGAGAGCACAACCGTCAGGATGATGGTGCGCACGCCCTCGGAGATGCCGGAGAACAGATCGATTCGCGCCAGCATGAAGCTCAGTGCCATGGAAGCGATGACCACCAGAAGCACCGTGCGGTTCTTCCTGGATTCGGGCACGAAGATGGCGATGAACATGCCGTACAGGCCCACGGACAGGGCGCTGACCACATTGGCCGGCAGCACATTGCCCATGATCACGCCCAGGCAGGTACCGATGGCCCAGCCGGGACAGGCCAGGCTGATGGCGCCGTAGGTGTACCAGGGATTCAGGTAACCCGGCGCGGAGATGGACACGCCGAACACCTCGTCGGTCACATACCAGCCGATGAGCAGGCGGTGCAGGATGCCGGTCTTGGGATGCAGCTTCTGGCTCAGCGAGAAGGACATCAGCAGGTAGCGGGCATTGGCAACCGCTTCCATCACGGCAACCTCCAGCAGGCTTGCGCCCGCGCCGATCAGGGTAAAGCCCACGAATTCGCCGGCGGATGCGTTGATAAGGAAGCTGGTGAGGGTCGCCTGGAAGGCAGTCAGTCCCGCGCTGCGGGCGGCGATGCCCAGGGTGAAGGCCACGGCCAGATAGCCCAGGCCGATGGGGATGCCCGCTTTCAAGCCCCGGAGATACCAGGTTTTATTGGATTCAGCCATTGTAACACCTTCTTGCCTGTCAGGCAGTCTGAGCGATTCCGTTGTCGCCCACCTTGGAAATAACCTTCTTGTACAGCCTGCGGAAGAAGATCAGGCTGGCGATCAGGGATGCGATCTCTGCGACGGGGAAGGAAATCCATACCAGGTTATCGTTGCCCACGCGCATGCCGATGTGGGCCAGCACATAGGCCACAGGCAGCAGCACCACCAGCTGGCGGCACATAGAGGTGAACATGGCATACATACCCTTGCCCAGCGCCTGGAAGATAGAGTTGAAGGAGATGCACAGGGAAGCCACGATGAAGTGGGTGGAGATGATGCGCAGGGCAGGCTGGCCGATGCGCAGCATGGTGGCCACTTCCTCGGCAGAAGCATTGGTGATGAACATCTTCAAAAGCGGCCCCGGAATTGCCATGAACAGCACGGTGCCCAGGGTCATCAGCGCAGCGGCGATGAGCATCTGCACCTTCATGGCCTGCATCATACGGCTGCGCTTCTGTGCGCCGTAGTTGTAAGCAACGATGGGCACGATGCCGTTGTTCAGGCCGAAGATCGGCATGAAGATGAAGCTGTTCAGCTTGAAGTAAATGCCGAATACGTTCTGGGTGTAGGTACCGCCGGTGGTCAGGTTGTACAGGATGATGTTGAACACGAAGGTCATCAGGGAGCCCACGGCCACCATAATAATGGAAGGTACGCCGATGGAGCAGATGCCGCCGATGATCTTCATATCCGGGCGGAACCTGCGGAAGCTCAGGTGGATTTCCTTGTTCTTCCTGCGGTTGAAGTAGATGCCCAGGATGCAGGCCAGGATCTGGCCCAGTACGGTAG
The DNA here is from genome assembly GCA_017938785.1 of Clostridia bacterium. The sequence continues at coordinate 2,088 of JAGBAU010000206.1, read as the reverse complement.
CCAGCGCGGCGCCCGCAACGCCCATATCAAACACAAAGATGAAGATGGGGTCGAAGATGATGTTGAAGATGGCGCCCACGCCCTGGGTGATCATGGTGTAGAAAGTGCGGCCGGTGGAAGTGAGCAGGCGCTCCAGCATCACCTGGCCGAACAGGCCGAAGCTCATGCCGCACACGATCAGCAGGTAATCGCAGCCATAATCAATGATGTTCTGGTTGGTGGTCTGGGTGCCGAAGAAGATGCGGGAGCCAAACAGGCCGAACAGCAGGAAGATCACATAGCAGCAGGCCGCAATAAACACGCCGTTCACGGCAACCTTATTGGCGCGCTCATGGTCCTTTGCGCCCAGCGCGCGGGAAACCAGTGCGTTCACGCCCACTGCGCTGCCGGTGGCGAAGCCGATCATCAGGTTCTGGGCCGGGAACGCGAGAGAAACCGCGTTGAGGGCCTCCTGGCTGATCATGCCTACGAAGATGCTGTCCACGATGTTGTACAGCGCCTGCACCAGCATGGATGCGATGATGGGCAGCGACATGGTCACCACCAGCTTGCCGATGGGCATCACACCCATTTTATTTTCTTTTACGCCTTGATTCTGCATGTTCTTCCCCTTATATAACAATCAATCTCATCTATTCTACCGCCTGTATATTAGAATTTCCATCCCGCTTCTGTTAGGGCTTTGAAAATCGCAGCTCGCCCATGCTTGCGGTTTTGCATCGGGTATTGTATAATAGTGAAATCCATATGGAAGGAATGATTGATTCATGTCATTGTTTGAGCTGTTCCTGGTCGCGGTGGGACTGTCCATGGACGCCTTCGCCGTTTCGGTCTGCAAGGGATTATCCGTGTGCCGGGTCAACAAGAGGCACATGCTCACCTGCGGCGCCTACTTCGGCGGCTTCCAGGCGCTGATGCCGCTGATCGGCTACCTGCTGGGCGTGAATTTCCAGACCCTGATCGAGAGCATCGACCATTGGATCGCCTTCGTGCTGCTGGGCATCATCGGTATCAACATGATCCGCGAGGCCCTGGGTCCGGAGGATGCGTGCATGGATTGTTCCTTCACTTTCCGAGCCATGCTGCCCCTGGCGGTGGCCACCAGCATCGATGCGCTGGCCGTGGGCGTCACCTTCGCCTTCCTGAAGGTGAACATCGTGCCCGCTGTTTCCTTCATCGGCGTGATCACCTTCTGCCTGAGCGCAGTGGGCGTGAAGCTGGGCAACGTGTTCGGCGCGAAGTGGAAAAAGCGCGCGGAATTCGCCGGCGGCGCGATTCTGATCTGCATGGGCGTGAAAATTCTTATAGAACATCTTTTCTTCTAAAGATTTTTAAATCCACGGCTTTACATAATCGTTTTTAATGGATATAATAGGTAGAAGATACCGTTGAAAGAGGGATTTTTGACATGAAACATTATCTGGTGAAAGAGCTTTATACGCAGATTCCGCAGCAGGACGTTGCGGAGGTCAAGGTCAACGGCTGGGTGCGCACCATGCGCGAAAGCAAGGCCTTTGCCTTTGTTGAGCTGAACGACGGAACTTACTTCCGCAACCTGCAGGTCATTCTGGAGGAGGCCAAGCTCAATAATTATCGCGAAGCCACCCGCCAGATCGGCGTGGGCGCAGCCATCGAGGTCGTTGGTACCCTGGTGCTCACCCCCGATATGAAGCAGCCCTTCGAGCTGAAGGCCGATTCTGTGACCATCGTCGGCGAAAGCCCGTCCGACTATCCGCTGCAGAAGAAGCGTCACACCCTGGAATACCTGCGCACCATCCAGCACCTGCGTCCCCGCGCAAACCTGTTCCAGTGTGCCTTCCGTGTGCGCTCCGTGGCTGCACAGGCCATCCACAAGTTCTTCCATGACAAGGGCTATCTCTATGTCCATACCCCGCTGATCACCGGCAGCGACTGCGAAGGCGCAGGCGAGATGTTCCAGGTGACCACCATGGACCTGAACAACGTTCCCAAGACTGAGGACGGAAAGATCGACTTCACCCAGGACTTCTTCGGAAAGCCCACCAACCTGACCGTGAGCGGTCAGCTGAACGGTGAGACCTTCGCCATGGCCTTCCGCAATATTTATAC
>JAGBAU010000205.1 GCA_017938785.1 Clostridia bacterium | reverse complement strand
TTACTACGTTCCCCTGAACGAGGAGCTGAACGTCGTCTACGACCAGACCTATGATCCCGGCGACGGCAGCGCATATGTAACCTTCGCATCCACGGGCGTGGAGCATCCCATGCAGACTGCCCGCTACGTGCGCATCACTGCCCGGAGCGCAGGCCTGCGCCTGAGCGAGGTCGGCTTCTGGAGTGAGGATGGTCAGCTGCTGCCCATCCGGAACATCGCACGCAGCGGCGAATACGCCGATTACGCCACCGATGCAAGCCTGCTCATTGATGAGCAGTACACCGTTGCAGAGGTTCCCGGCTACTTCAACGGCACCTACTTCGACGAAATCTACCACGCCCGCACGGCCTATGAACTGCTCCACGGCGAATCCGTGTATGAGTGGACCCATCCGCCGCTGGGCAAGGTGCTGATGATGATCGGCATCCAGCTCTTCGGCATGACCCCCTTCGGCTGGCGCTTCATGGGCGCGCTGATCGGCGTGTTGATGCTGCCGCTGATGTACCTGCTGGCCAGGCAGCTCACCAAATCCACGAAACTCAGCTTCATTGCCATGTGCCTGATGGCCCTGGACAGCATGCACTTCACCCAGACCCGCATCGCCACCATCGACAGCTATGCAGTGTTCTGGATCATGCTGATGTACCTGTTCATGATCCGCTTCATCCAGATGGACTGGAAGCAGGTATCCCTGGGCAGGAGCTTCATCTCCCTTGGCCTGTGCGGAATCACCATGGGCGTGGCCATCGCCACCAAGTGGATCGGCTGCTACGCTGCTGTGGGCCTGGCCGTACTGCTGTTCTGGAAGCTCATTCGCGAAATTGTCTGCGCAGATGCTGAAATGCGCGGAGCTTATTTGAAGCGCAGCCTGCTCATCTGCCTCTTCTGCCTGGCGTTCTTCGTGGTGATCCCGGTTCTGATTTACTACTTCAGCCACTTCTGGCAGCTGAGATATGAAGGCGTAGCCACCTTCGGCGATATGTTCAAAATGAAGTATATCAAGCGCGTGGTGGAACTGCAGAAGAGCATGCTGGATTACCATGCCGGCCTGGGCGGCGATACCCACTACTTCCGCTCCCCCTGGTACCAGTGGCCCGTCATCTGGTGGCCCATGTGGTATTTCTCCGGAACGGCCTACATGCCGGACGGTATCATTTCCTCCATCTCCTGCATGGGCAATCCTGCGGTTTGGTGGTCGGGCCTGATTGCCCTGATATTCATCCTGGTCTGCGCCGCATGGAAGCGGAAATCCCCCAAGGCATGGCTCATCGTGCTCATCGGTTTCGCCAGCCAGTTCCTGCCCTGGGTACTGGTTCCCCGTTCCACCTTCATCTACCACTACTTCGCCAGCGTTCCCTTCATTATCCTGTGCACGGTGCTGATGCTGGATGAACTGCAAAAGGTCTCTCCGAAAGCCTTCAAGTGGACGAGCGGCACGCTGCTCATCCTGGCCCTCATCCTGTTCGCGGCCTTCTATCCGCTGGAATCGGGCCTGCCCGTGTCCCGTGAATACGCACAGTACCTGCGCTGGTTCAAGTGGTACAATTTCTGATTGAAACAGGAGGGAAAAACATGCTCTCCAGCATCCTGAGCTGCGGCCTGTCCGGCATCGATGGTTTCGCCGTCACCGCAGAGGTCAACCTGATGAACGGCATGCCCATGTTTGAAATCGTGGGTCTGCCGGACGCCTCCGTAAAGGAATCCAGGGAACGCGTGCGCGCCGCGCTGAAAAACAGCGGCTTCGAATTCCCCAACGGGCGCATCACCGTGAACCTCGCCCCGGCAGACATGAAAAAGGAAGGCCCCGCCTACGACCTGCCCATCGCCCTGGGCCTGCTTGCCTGCAGCGGCATGGTGGATATGGAGCGCCTGAAGGGCGTATGCATCATCGGCGAATTGTCGCTGGACGGCAGTGTACGCGGCGTACGCGGCGTGCTGCCCATGGTCATCTTTGCCCGCAGTCAGGGCATGAAGACCATCATGATTCCCGAAGCGAACGTGCGGGAGGTCAAGTGCATCGACGGCATTGAAATCCTGGGCGTAAGCTCATTGCTCAGCGCCGCCCGCCACTTCCGGGGTGAAGAAGTGATCCCTCCCGTTCCCACCGCCAAATATGAGCAGCTGCTCAGCGAGCGCTGCTTCACCACGGATTTCTCCCATGTGAAGGGCCAGAGGAGCGCCAAGCGTGCCCTGGAAATCGCCGCAGCCGGCGGCCACAACGTGCTGATGATCGGCCCGCCCGGTTCCGGCAAGACCCTGATGGCCCGCTGCATACCCACCATCCTGCCGGACATGACCTTCGAAGAGGCCCTGGAATCCACCCGTATCCATTCCGTGGCGGGCACGATTCCCGCAAGCGGCCTGCTCACCGAGCACCCATTCCGCTCTCCCCACCACACATCCAGCTATGCTTCCCTGGTGGGCGGCGGTACATATGCCCTGCCGGGCGAAATCTCGAAGGCTCACAACGGCGTGCTCTTCCTGGACGAACTGCCTGAATACCGCCGGGATGTGCTGGAAGCCCTGCGCCAGCCGCTGGAGGATGGTTTTGTAACCATCTCCCGCGTGAACGCCCAGGCTACCTATCCAGCCAATTTCGTGCTGGTATGCTCCATGAACCCCTGTCCCTGCGGCAACCTGGGAAGCCGGGTGCGCGAATGCAGGTGCTCACCCTCGGAGATTCGCCGGTACCTGAACCGCATCTCCGGTCCGCTGCTGGACAGAATCGATATGCACATCGAGGTGGAATCCATCCCGGCCGAGCGCCTCTCCCAGGATACGGCCGAGGAATCCTCCGCTGAAATCCGCAAACGCGTGGCTGCGGCCAGGGAAATCCAGCGCCGCAGGTATGAAAACGATCCCGCCGGCATACGCATCAACGCGCAGCTGAGCGCACGCAACCTGAACCGCGCCTGCAAGGTGAGCGGCGAGGCCCAGGATTTGCTCCTGCTTTCCTGCGAACGACTGAAGTTATCCAACCGCGCCTACACCCGCATCCTGAAGGTGGCCCGCACCATCGCGGACCTGGAGGGATCGGAGGAAATCAGCAGCGAACACGTCTCCGAAGCCGTGCAGTACCGCACGCTGGACAGAAAATACTGGGGGTAACGCATGGAACTGAGCAGCATGGAGCAATACTGGGTTTGGCTCAGCAGCGTGGAGGGCATCGGCCCCAAGCGCTTCTACCAGCTCATCAGCATCTATGAGGACGCCCGCACCGTATGGGACAACGTGGGCGATAAAGATATGAAGTTTCTCGGCGCCCCTGCCCTGAAAAACCTGAAGGCGGCAAAGGACGAGAAATACTTCTACTCCCTGTTCACCCAGCTGGAAAAGCTGGATGCACGCGTAATTACCCGCCTGAGCGATGACTATCCCTCGCTGCTGAACAGCATCTACGATCCGCCGGCCACCCTGTACGTCCTGGGCGAGGCCAAACTGGACGATGATCAGATGTTCTCCATCGTCGGTTCCCGCCGCTGCACAAGGGACGGCCAGCGCGCAGCCCGTGAGTTTGCTGAAACCCTGGCCCGGGAGGGCGTGACCGTAGTCAGCGGCATGGCCCACGGCATCGATACCGCCGCCCATGAAGGCGCGCTGATCGGCATGGGCAAGACCATCGCTGTGCTGGGCTGCGGCGTGGACATCGTCTATCCCCCGGAGAACGATTTGCTCTACCACCGCATCCTGGACAATGGCGGCGCAGTCATCTCCGAATATGTGCCGGGTACCCAGCCCAAGACCGGCAACTTCCCCGCCCGCAACCGCATCATCAGCGGCATGACGGACGGAACCCTCATCGTGGAGGGCGCCGAGCGTTCCGGCGCAATGATCACTGTGCGTGACGCCCTGGACCAGGGCCGCGACGTATTCGCCGTTCCCGGTTCCATCTACTCGCCCCTGAGCGCCGCGCCCAACCGGCTGATTGTGGAGGGCGCAACCCCTGCGCTTTCGGGTTGGGACATCCTGGAACACTACCGCTGGGCCAGCCGCCCCGATGCAAAGGTGACCGCGCCCCGCAACCAACTGAAGCTGGATCCCGAGGACGACCAGATCGTCAAACCCCTGCTGGAACAGGAATTATCCTTTGATGAACTGGCAAATCTGGTGGATTTTCCCATTGCCAAGCTAAATTCCCAC
>JAGBAU010000204.1 GCA_017938785.1 Clostridia bacterium | reverse complement strand
GGGATACTCGTTGACGATCATGTTCCAGTATTCGGCGCATTTGTCTTGGGCGACGCCCAAGATTTTGCCGTTATATAAGAACGCGCCGCCGAAACCCGTGGAGATGCCCAGGAAAGCCACCGATTCGTAGCCCTTGCCCGCGCCCAGCACGGCCTCGGCGAGGCCGGCGATATTGCCGTCGTTGTTGAAGAAAACCGGCAGCCGGGTATGCTGTTCCACGAAGCGCACAATTTCAAAATCGTGCCAGCGCACCAGGTTGGAGGGATTGATGATCTTCCCCTGCCGCAGGCTCACCGGGCCCGGGCAGCCAATGCCCACGCCCTTCAAATCCGCCCGGTTTTCCAGAAGAAAATCGATGATGGGCTCCATGTTTTCCTCTGCGCTGCGGCTCTGGTCATTGGCCGTTTTAAAGGAGCTGACCAGGCGGTATTCCTCGTCAAAGATGCCCACGCGCAGCTGGGTTCCGCCGATGTCCACACCCGCAGTTTTCATATGCATTCCCTCCGTATCAGTCCCGCAGGATATTCTTCACGCCGTTTCGGCGCGCAATCCCGCGAAATGCTTCCATTTCTTCTTCGCTGAAGCGCTTCGGGTTCTCCCGGAAGCAGTATTCCCTGCCCACCAGCGGATATTTCGCTGCCGCCAGCGGATTGTAATTGAGCAGCTCCAGCCGCACATCCGCATCCTGTTCAGAGAGGAAGCGCGCAATGGCAGCGATGTTTTCTTCCGTTGCTGTAATACCCGGAATCAGCGGCGTGCGCACAATCACGCGCCCGCGCAGATCACCCCTGAGCAGCATGCGCAGGTTTTCGAGTATCACTTCATTGCCTGCGCCGGTGTAGCGGCGGTGCAGTTCCGAATCGAACAGCTTGAGATCTGCATAGATGAGATCCGCACGCGCAAGCACCCGCAGCGCATCCTCCGGTTTTGCATGCAGCTCGGTTTCGACCGCCGTATGGATGCCTTCCTCCCGGCAGCGCCGCAGAAGCTCCGCGGCAAACCCTGCCTGCATGAGCGGATCCCCGCCGGACAGGGTGACGCCTCCCCCGCCATGGACGAAAAAGGGCTTGTCACGCCGGATTTCTTCCATCAGTTCATCTATGGTGATTTCCCGGCTGTCCCAGCGCAGCGCTTCAGTCGGACAGGCGTCCATGATGGAATCCCAGTCCTCCTGCGCGGAGGCATCTATGCGGACGCCATTCTCCATTGCGATAACGCCGCCGTTTCGAGCGGTATCCACACAGCTTGCGCAGCCGATGCATGCGCCTGCGAACCACACCGGCCGCCGTGCGGGCGAAATCCCCTCGGGATTGTGGCACCATGCGCAGCAGAGCGGGCAACCCTTGAAGAACACCGTGGTGCGGATTCCGCCGCCGTCATGGGTAGAGAAGCGGCGGATATCAAAGATGCGCCCGGAATCAGATGTCGTCATAGCTCGTCCTCGCAATGATTTCGTTCTGGAGCTTTCGATCCAGTTCTACAAAGTAAGCCGTATAGCCCGCCACGCGCACCGTGAGACTCTGGTATTTCTCCGGGTTCTGCTGGGCGTCCAGCAGTTCTTCGCGACGAACCACGTTGAACTGGATGTGGGGAATCTCCAGATCCACCAGCGTGCGCAGGAAGTAGGCGAATTTATCGATGCCGCTCTCCGTTGCAAAGAAGGAGGGCAGGAATTTCATGTTGAGCAGGCCGCCGTTGCTGGTGAGACACTTATCCAGCTTGGACACAGACTTCAAAACTGCCGTGGGACCCGCGATATCCCGGCCGTAGACCGGCGACATGCCGCCGTCCGCCAGGGGTTCGCGCGCCTTGCGTCCGTCCGGGGAAGCGCCCACGTTCTCGCCCATGGGCACGTGGGCGGACACCGTATACATGCCCGTATGGTAGGGACCGCCGCGATAATTGAGCACGGTGCTCAGCCGCCACTTGAAGTATTCGGCCCACTTCGCGCCCAGCAGATCCACGGAATCAATATCGTTGCCGTACTTGGGTGCGCGGTGAATGAGCATAGCCCGGAGCTTTTCATAGCCCACGAAGTCCGCACGCAGCGCATCAAGTAGTTCAGCCCGGTCCACGCGCTTCTGTTCATAGACCAGTTCGCGGATGGCAGCCAGGCTGTCGGCCAGGTTCGCCACCTGGATCATCTGGATGCCGGAGAAGTTGTACTGAGCACCCCCGGCGGTCACGTCCACGCCGGTCTCCATGCAGTTACGGATGACGGCGGACAGGAAGGGCGAAGGCAACAGCTCCTGGTGCGCAGCCTCCACCACCTCGCATGCCGCGAGCATGCGGTCGATGTAATCGTCCATGTGGCGCTGGAAGGCAACCTCCAGGTCAAAAAAGCTTTCATAGGTGGTCAGGTCGCCGTAATCCGGGGCAAGCTGTTTGCCCGTGAGCAGGCACTTGCCGCCGTTCAGGGTGAGCTCCAGTACCTTGTTCATGTTGAACATGGCCGCATCGCTCCAGCCCAGGTTATTGCCCTGGGTGGTCAGCTCCACGCAGCCCACAACGGCATAATTGCGGGCATCTTCATCGGAAACACCGATGGCCTTGAGCGCCGGGATCACCGCCGTATCGCTGAAGAACTGGGGCATGCCGCTGCCCTTCGCCACGACGCGGATGGCCTCCCTGAGCAGTTCATCCCCCGTCTCCGGATGCAGGCGCACGGACAGGTTCGGCTGGGGCAGGCACAAATCCTTCTGGGCCCGGAGCATCAGGAAGGAGAGTTCATTGGAGAAATCCTTTCCGTCCGCGTCCACGCCGCCGAGCACAATGTTGAAACCGATGGGAAAACCGGCAAAATATTTCGCGGAATGGGCGTTGCGCATATAGACAATCTGGTTGAACTTCAGCCACAGGCATTCGATCAGCTCCAGAGCCTGTGCTTCGTCCACGCGACCTGCGCGCACATCCGCTTCATAGTAGGGCCATAAATAGGCGTCCATCCTGCCCGGCGAGAAGGAGGATGCGTTGGATTCCATATGCAGAATCGTAAACAGGAACCATATGGACTGCAGAGCCTCATGGAAGCCCTCTGCCGGACGTATAGCCAGGTTTTCGCAATTCTGGGCCACCCGCAGCAGATCTTCCCGGTTTTCATCCTTGCAATCCTGCGCCATCTTCCGGGCCAGTTCAGCGTAGCGCAGTATGAAGGTGATTGCGCCGTCCATGACATTCACCACGGCGCGGTAGAAATCATGGTTCTGCTCCGGCGCAGATTCAAGCTTCTCCTGCGCCCATGCGCGAAGTCCGGCAGGGCCAAGCTTCAGCCAGCGTTCGCAATCCGGGCAGATATGGCCCTGGGCGTGATCCTTCTGGTTGATCTTGACCACCATACCCAGATCGTCAAACTCCCGACCGTTGCGCAGGCGCAGCACGTCCTCCAGGGACTTGCCCTGCCAGTAGGGATAGATCTCCCGGCGGAAGATTTCGATATCCTCCTCACGGACGTTGAACCTGTCCTGCGGGCGCGTGGGCAGGGTTTCGAACTCCTTGTTCACCCAGTTGTCGCCGCTTTCAGGAAACACCACGCCCCAGCGCACGCCCGCCGTGCGGTTGCCGACGATCATCTCCTCCGGCTCGATGGCGATCTGAATCTGCTCCAGCGCCGCCTTCAGTGCAAGGGAGCGCTGCAGTATGCGCGGCAGTCCTTCATTCTCCCGGTAGCAGCGGGTGATGATGCGTGCCTGTTCAATGGAGGCATAGCGCGGCTGGGCCTGCATCTTTTTGAGCAGGGTTTCAATGCGAGGGGTTCTTTCTGTTCCGTTCATGCTGTTCCCTCCTTCGGGTTACGGCTTGATTATAGCACATTTTTATCCGGTTTGTATAGAATCCGAATTGACTTGATTGCGCCCTTTCCCCATGCTATAATTGTAGCTGCGCGATGCGCAATTCCCGATTACAGAGGTATCCATGCAAAACGCATTTTCCCGGCGGGCGGCGCTGAAGACCATCGTGCTTCTGGCCTGGCCCACCGTGCTTGAACAGATCCTGCAAACCGCAGTTTCCTATGTGGACTCCGCCATGGTGGGCCGCATCGGCGCCCATGCAACGGCAGCGGTCGGCGCAACCACAACGGTCAACTGGCTGGTGAACAGCTCTATTTCCGCGCTGAGCATCGGCTTTCTGGCCTATATATCCCGCCATCTCGGCGCGAAGCAGCCGGAACATGCCCGCAAGGCCAGCGCCCAGGCGACGCTGGTGACGCTGATCGTGGGCATTCTCTTCACCATCGCAGCCCTCGCCCTGAGCGGCGTGATTCCGGTATGGATGCAGGCCGGTGCGGATATTCGTGCGGATGCTTCCAGATACTTCTTCATCCTCTATGCGCCCATGCTGTTCCGCACGGCCACGATCATGTTCGGCACTTGCCTGCGCGCTGCGGGGGATACGCGAAAACCCCTGTACGTCAACACCATCGTAAACCTGGTGAACATCGTTCTCAACTACCTGATGATCTACCCCAGCCGCCCGATGCGCTTTTTCGGTTTGGATTTCACCATGCCCGGCATGGGCCTGGGCGTGGCGGGCGCGGCCCTTGCAAGCGCCATCGCGTTCACCGTCGGCGGCATCGGCATGACAGTCATGCTCTACCGCCATCCGCTGATCTCTCCCCGGGGCCTCTCCCTGAAGCCGGACGGCGAAATCCTGCGTCCCTGCCTGAGGGTGGCCCTGCCCTTCGCGCTGCAGCGCTTCGGCACCTCCTTCGGCTATGTAGCCTTCGCATCCATGATCAACGGTCTTGGCACCACAGCCATCGCCGCCCATTCCATCGCCAATACCGCCGAATCCGCCTTCTACATTCCCGGCTATGGCATGCAGACCGCCGCCGCCACCCTGGCCGGCAACTGCTACGGAGCCCGGGATAAGCTGCGCATGCGCAGGCTGTCGCGCATGCTGATCGTGCTGGAGGTCATACTGATGACCCTGTCCGGCGCAACCCTGTTCATTGGGGCTGAAGCGCTGATGAAGGTATTCACCCGGGACGCCGCTGTTATCAACCTCGGCGCGCAGGTATTGCGCATGGTGGCGCTGTCCGAGCCCGTCTACGGCGTGGCCGTCATCCTGGAAGGCCTGTTCCAGGGCGTGGGCGATACCAGGAGCACCTTCATCTTCAACATCATCGGCATGTGGGGCGTGCGCATCTTCGGCACCTTCATCATGCTCACATTCTTCGGCGGCGGCCTTCGCGCGGCCTGGGGCTGCATGATCGCCCACAACCTGCTGCTGGGTACAATGCTGCTGGTGCGCTACCTGCGGGGCAGATGGAACCCGCTGAACCGGGAGGAATAAAATGGATTTTGCCAAAGAAGTCTCCAGGGCCCTCACCGGGGCATACCGCAAAAAAATCTGGCGGCCGTTCATGTCCGCCATCAAGGATTACCAGCTGGTTTCCGAAGGCGATAAAATCGCCGTATGCATCTCCGGCGGCAAGGATTCCATGCTGCTGGCCAAGTGCATGCAGGAACTGAAGCGCCATTCCCCCCTGCACTTTGAACTGGTCTTTCTGTGCATGGATCCCGGCTATGCCCCGGAGAATCGCGCACGCATCGAGGAAAACTGCCGTCTGCTGGACATCCCCGTGGAGTTCTTCGAAACGGACATCTTCGCAGCCATCGAAATCATGGACTGCAGCCCCTGCTACATGTGCGCCAAGATGCGCCGGGGCTACCTCTACCGCCGGGCAAAGGAGCTGGGCTGCAACAAGATCGCCCTGGGCCACCACTACGACGATGCAGTGGAAACCCTGCTCATGAGCATGATCTACGCAGGCTCCATCCAGGGCATGCTGCCCCGGCTCAAGAGCGACAGCGTGGAGGGCATGGAACTCATCCGCCCGCTGTACAAGGTGCGCGAGCGCGAAATCATCGCCTGGCGGGATGAAAACGACCTGCATTTCCTGGCCTGCGCCTGCCGCACCACCCGGGATGCACAGCTTCGCCCCGACGGCAGCGCGGATTCCAAGCGTCTGGAGATGAAAAACCTGGTAAAGCACCTGGACAATCTGAATCCGGACGCCGCCAAGAACATCTTCCGCAGCCTGCACAACGTCAACCTGGACGCCGCCATCCAGTGGAAGCACAAGGGAGAAACCCATTCCTTCCTGGATGAATTCAACTCCTGAACCACATAAAAAACCTTCCACATGGAAGGTTTTTGTTTTTTATGCGGTGAAGGTTCCGGTGACGGATACGGTATTGGCGGAATCCGAAAGCCGCAGGCCGGATACGATCACGCTGTACTCCATGCCGCGCTCAAGGCCGCTGACGCGCATCTCCACGCTGTCCCTGTCTTTTTCCCGGATTTCAACATCGTAGGTTTTGCCATCGGCATCCTGAACGCTTACGCTCAGCAGCTCGTATTCCACCTTGGTATTGAAATCGACTTCCAGTTCGCGGTCGTCCCGGTCATAATCAATCTTCCTGACGGCGATTTCACCCTCTGCGGGCACCCTGAAGCTGCCGGTGAAGGGTTCGGCGGTTTCAGTTTTTGCATAGCTTACGCCGGTGATGGTGAAGGTGTAACTTTCACCGGGAACCAGGTTTTCCACCACGAAATCCAGATCATCATCGTCCAGGTCCAGCACAACGGCGGGAAGGCTTTCTCCCTTTGCGTTCTGCACGCTGACTCCGGGTTCATTGTAGCGCACATTCTTTTTAAAATCCACTTCCACCCGGCCGAAACCATCGTATTCAACGCGAATACCATCATTCTGCGCTGCGAGGGTTGGTACCACGGTCAGCACGAGTACAAGCAGCAATGCAATCGTCAATTTCTTCATTTTGCGTTCTCCTTTCCTGTTCAGTCCTGTTGAAAAGGCTTTTTCTTTTCTATAAACCAAACCGGGCAGAATGAAACAGCCCGGGACAAAAAAAGGACCTCCGGGAAATCCCGGAGGTACTTTTTCTTATATTAGTAGCGATATTAGTAGCGGCTCTGACGCTGAGACTCAAAGCATGCGCGGCAGTAAACCGGACGGTCACCGCGGGGCTGGAACGGCACCTGAGTGGGCTGGCCGCAACCATCGCAGATTACATCGTACATCTGGCGCTCGCCACGATTGGCGCCACCATTGGCCTGACGGCGGGCTGCACGGCAAGCCGGGCAACGGCCGGGCTCATTCTGGAAGCCCTTGTCAGCATAGAACTGCTGCTCGGAAGCGGTGAAAACGAATTCTGCGCCGCACTCACGGCATACCAAAGTCTTGTCTTCGAACATGGAAAATACCCTCCTAAATGTATATGCCCAGGCGATGTGTTCCCTTTGACCGAGTCCATTCTCACGGGTAGGGATTCCACCGGAGGGATACGGTATCGAAGTTCTCTAATCGGGGGCTGGAAGTATTATATCACAAGCCCACCGGAATGTACAGCCCTTTTTCCCGATTTTTACCGCTTAATTTTTCATCTGGTTTTCAGGAAAATCCTGTAAAGCCTTAGTTTTCAGGGGCCTTTTCGGGCTGCTTCTTCGCAGCCCTGGATGCGTCCTGAGCGCCGTTTCCGGCCTCGCCTGCACCTTCCTTCTGGCCTTCCCCGCGATGGTGGCCGCGGCCTCCGCGGCGGCGGCGGCTCTTGTGCTCCTTGGGCTGCTCGGCCTTGGCGTTTTCGCCGGAAGGCTCCGCCTCTGTATCGTCATGTTCCTTCATCTTCTCCAGGAACTGATCGGTGGACAGGTTCTTGGGGGCCTTCTGGTGGGGATAGCGCTTGCGCTTGTTCTCCTCTTCCTCCGGCTTTTCCTCCTCGGTTTGCTGGGGAATGGGCGTCTTCTTGGGCTGGTTGCGCTTCTCCTGGGCCTTGGGCGCTTCGCGCACGGCGGGAGCATCGTTGGGTCCGGGCTTGCGCACATCATCCATAGAATATTCGCGAACCTCGAAGCTGTCATCCTCGCCGGTACGGATGCGCACCTTCACTGTTTCGCGGATGGCGTTGATCTCGGTGATTACGCCCACGCCGTCAGGAGTGACGATATCCTTGCCCACGCGGGGTACGCGCTTGAGGGTCTGCTCATAGGTATCCTGCTCGTACTTCAGGCAGCACATGAGCCTGCCGCACTGGCCGGAGATCTTGGTGGGGTTCAGGGACAGGTTCTGTTCCTTGGCCATCTTGATGGACACAGGCTGGAAATCGCCCAGGAACGCGCCGCAGCAGATGGGACGGCCGCAGGAGCCCAGGCCGCCGAGCATCTTGGCCTCATCGCGCACGCCGATCTGGCGCAGCTCGATGCGCATCTTGAACACGCTGGCGAGGTCCTTCACCAGCTCGCGGAAGTCCACACGGCCGTTGGCGGTGAAGTAGAAGATGATCTTGGAATTATCGAAGGTGTATTCCACGCTGACCAGCTTCATTTCCAGCTTATGCTTTGCAACCTTTTCCTGGCAGACGCGGAAGGCCTCCTCCTCGCGCTTGGCGTTGAAGGCAGCGCGCTGCTCGTCCTCCTCGGTGGCAATGCGCACAACCTTCTTCAGGGGGGCGACGATCTGCTGGTCGCTCACGGAGCGCGCTCCGGTGACCACTTCGCCGAATTCGATGCCCCTTGCGGTTTCAACGATGACGTTCTGGCCCGGCTTCGGCCAGAAATCGCAGGGATCAAAATAATATACCTTGCCCGCCTTCTTGAAGCGGACGCCGATGACAGTTGCCATTTGGTTTGTTCCTCCCGTATATCCTCATCACTCTCCCCGGGAAAGCTGGAAGAACATGGTTTCCAGCACATTGGCCCAGGAGAGATTCGCGCTGAGCTGCTGCCGCGCAAGCATAATCCGCTTGAGCAGCGCGCTCCCGCTGTATTTTGACTGTTTCAGTTTGGCGAGGCTCCCCGTATCCAGGGGCTCCGCGCCGTTTTGGACGCGCATCAGATCCCGAGCCCAGAGTTCCATGATTTCAAATACCGCGCTCTCCTTGCCCTTCACATCCCCGATGCGGGCCGCGGCCCTGGCCACGTCCGAAGGAGCTTTGAGGGATTCCAGCGCTTCGATCACCCGCTGGCGCAGGGGCAGGTAATCCGCATCCGCGTCGATTTCCAGCGCGCGGCCCACGGAGCCCTGTGCAAGGGCGGATAGAAGCTGCGCACGCTTTTCTTCCACGCCGCGCTGCATGAGTACCTGCGCGCAATCGCCCGTCTCCAGGCAGCTGAAGCGCACCTGCAGGCAGCGGGACACGATGGTGGGCAGCAGCACGCCCGGCGCGTCCGTCAAAAGGAAAAAGAGCGTATCGCCCGTGGGATTTTCCAGGGTTTTGAGCAGCGCATTCTGGGCGCTCTCGTTCATACTGTCCGCGCGCTCGATGATGGCGATCTTCCTGCCGCCCTCATAGGATGCCAGCGAAAGCTGTTCGGTAAGCTCACGGATCTGGTCCACCTTGATGGTATTCTTTTCCGGGGCCACATAGTGCACATCCGGATGGCTGCCGTTCAGGCATTTTTTGCAGGATGCGCAGGCGTCGCAGGGCGCCTTCTCCCCTTCGCAGAGCACGGCGCGGGCGAAGATTTCCGCCATGGTCTTCTTGCCCGTTCCCCGGGGGCCGGAGAACAAAAGGGCATGAACAATGCGCCCGGCTTGCGCCGAACGCATCAACTGTTCCATTTTTGCGTCCAAACCTGCGAATTCAGAAAATTTCAAACCAGTGCTGCTTCTCCCTGACAGAATCAGAATTTGTGGAACTGCTCAACATCCATTACAAACACGGTTGCACCACCCACAGTGACCTGCACAGGATAGGCCGGCACGTACATGCCTGCGGAGCCCGGCATGGGCGTATGCACCGGAGCCATCTGCTTGCGGCTCCTGCAGGTGTGTTCAATGATGCCCATGGCCGTATCCAGCTTATCATCATCCACACCGGTGAGCAGGGTGGTATTTCCCGAGCGAAGGAAGCCGCCGGTGGTAGCGAGCTTGGTTGCGCCGAAGCCCTCTGCCATCAGCTTGCTGACCAGACGGGAAGCATCTTCATCCTGAACGATTGCGATAATTAACTTCATGCGCTTCACCCCTCCTTTATCTTATGGATATTATACACGACTTTTTTCTCTTGTGCAAGGTGGAATTTGAATCCCGCATCACAAAAGGATGCAGATCATGCCGCCGGAGCCCTCGTTGATGATCCTGCCCATGGATGTTCTGAGCTTCGAGCGCGCATCATCCGGCAGATGCATAAGCTTCATATTCATTTCATCCCGCACCAGATCCCGCAGGGGCTTGCCAAAAACCTCCGTGGACCACAGCTCCGAG
>JAGBAU010000203.1 GCA_017938785.1 Clostridia bacterium | reverse complement strand
CCCTGGCCCGCTCCCTGGACTGCTCCTTCAAGCGCATCCAGTTCACCCCGGATATCACGCCCAGCGATATCACCGGCTTTTCCATTGCGAACTTCAAAACCGGCGAACTGGAATACCGCCCCGGCATGATCATGAGCCAGATCGTCCTGGCGGATGAAATCAACCGCACCTCGCCCAAGACCCAGTCCTCCCTGCTGGAGGTCATGGAGGAGGGTCAGGTTTCCGTGGACGGCACCACCTATGCCATGCCCCAGCCCTTCATCGTGCTGGCTACCCAGAACCCGGTGGACTTTGTGGGCACCTATCCGTTGCCGGAGGCCCAGCTGGACCGCTTCTTCATGCGCGTGTCCATCGGCTATCCCACCGCAGAGGAGGAGACCGACATCCTCGAGCGCTACACCAGCGGTAAAAAGCCCATGGAGGAACTGCGCCCCATCTGCACAAGCGGCGATATCCTGCGCCTCCAGCAGGAGGTGGAGGGCGTACATACCTCCCGCGAGGTGCGCGCCTATATCTCCAATATCGCCGCAGCTTCCCGCCGCAACGGCGCGCTGCAGCTGGGCGTTTCCACCCGCGCAGCCATTTCCCTGCTGCGTGCATCCCAGGCCTGTGCCATCCTGGACGGCCGCGATTATGTGCTGCCTGAGGATGTGCAGAAGATGGCCGAGCCTGTGCTGGCTCACCGCCTGGTGCTCTCTCCCGAAGCGCGCATGCGCAACATGACCGCCGAGCGCGTGCTCTCGGGCGTGATGCAGAGCGTGCAGGTGCCGGTGAAGGTCAAGTGAGCGCGCGTCTGATCGGTTCGCTGGCGGCCATGGTCGCCCTGCTGAGCGCAGGTTTGGCCACCGGCGGACGTATTTACTATGCGCTGTTTCTGGTGCTGGTATTGATGGTGGTCTTTGCACTGATTTCGGTTGTATGGACCCTGTTTACCGTGCGCGTGACCATGAAGGGCGTGAAGCCCCGGGTTGTGCGCGGCGATAAGTTGATGACCATCCTCACCGTGGAGCATCGCTCCCTTCTGCCCGCCGGCAGCCTGCGGGTCACGTTGAACGTACCCGGCGGCGTGGGCGGACGGCAGGAGCTGAGCGTGGAAGCGCCGCCCTTTGCCAAGCGCAACTTCCGCAATGTGATCCGCTGTCCCCATCGCGGTAATTATGAGGTGGGCGTGGCGAAGCTGTCTGCGGAGGATATTTTCGGCCTGTTTGAATTCAGCCGCAAGTCCGGCAAAAAGCTCATGCGCGTGGAGGTTTGCCCCCGGGTGAACGATGCGCCGGTGATGCAGCTGAAGCCCTCGGATGTGGGGCCGGAGTTCCGCTCCCGCGCCACCGAGGACGCCGCTTCCCCTTCGGATATCCGCAAGTGGCAGGACGGCGACGAATTGAAAAAGGTGCACTGGAAGCTTTCCATGCGCAAGCGCGAGCTGATGGTGCGCACCTTCGAGGAAAGCGCCCGCCCCGATACCCTGATCATTCCCGACCTGAGCGAAATTACCGCTCTGCGCGACCAGAAGCTCACCCTGGAGGACTACATCTGCGAAGTGGCGCTGAGCGCGGCCAAGGCGCAGCTGGACGCCGGCTTCCCGGTGCGCATGCCTTTGCAGAGCCGCAGGCCCCGTGAGCTTTCCGGACGCATGCCTGCGGATGTGGCTTCCTTTGCGGAAGCTCTGATGCGCGTGGAATTTGATTCCACCTACCCCTATGAACAGATCCTGATGCTCATGTTCCAGCGCATGCAGCGCACCGGCGGTGCGGTGCTGGTGACCAGCCGCGTTTCCACCCGCACGGTGGATATCGCCCTGCGCATGCAGCAGAGGGGTATCCAGGTGAAGCTCATCTGGATTACCGATGCGGCCCGTGATGACGCCCGCGAGATGCTGGAGCGGCTCAAGATGGCCGGCGCCATCGTGGAGACGGTGGATCCCTGGGCGCAGGAGGGCTTCGTGCCCGAAACGGCTCCCGGAACAGCTTCCGGGGAAGCCAATCTATTTGAAATGTAACTGAGGAAAAGAATGGATAGAATGAACCGTATGCTCAGCGCTGTCTGCACGGTGCTGACCGCAACCCTGATGGCCGGCTGCGCCGCTTTCCTGGCGGCGCGGGGGCTGGGCTTTGAAATTGCCTGGCTGCCGGTCTATTTGCTTGCCTGCGGGGCGGCGGTTGTTGTGCAGCTCGGACGGCGCGGCACGGCCTTTACCATAGGCGCGGCGATTGTGCTGGTCATTGCTTTCGGTGCGATGCTGGCCGGTTACGGCGCGGGCATCGTCGGCATGGTCCGTTCCTTTGTTGAGGCGGGCGGACAGCTGGACTGCACGGCCTATGCCGCAGCGGGAACGGGTATTGCCTTTCTGCTTGCGATTGCGCTGGGTGCACTGTTTTCGGGCTTTGTTCGCCTGCCCGGCTGCGTGCCCTTTGCGCTGATGGTTTTGCTGGCGGTGGTGATCTGCGCGCTGGCTGTAAATGAAGATATTTCCCTGTGGGCGGCATTGCCGGGCCTGATTGCGGGCGTGGCTGCCTTTGCCATGTCCGCAGATTTCCGCCGGGAAGGTGTGCGGCCCATGCTGCTTGTGCCTGCGGCGGTTTTGACGGTGGCGGCGCTGCTGTTGGCGCCTGCGAGCCGTACCACCTGGGAGCCCATGGAAAACCTGGCCAACCGCATCCGCTCCGTGGTGAAAGATTATATCCGCTTCACCGAGGAGCGCATGGCCTTCTCCATCAACGAAAAGGGCTATGACCATGCGGGCATGGTGGACGATGAAGTGGTCGCTATGCTGGGCGGCCCGGCGGATCCCACGGAAGACGTGGTCATGAAGGTGGAAACCGATTCCAGCCTTCTGCTGCGCGGCACCATCAAGCGCAGCTACACCGGCTATTCCTGGGTGGACGACCAGGTGAAGGCCCGCTATCTTTACTATGATTTCACCCATCGCGGCGTGCGCAACAGCGTGTTCGACGCCCAGTCTGCGAAGAACAGCGAGGGCTTTGAAACCCGCTCTGCCAGGGTTCAGATGCTGGCGGAGGGAACGAGCACCCTGTTCGTGCCTGCGCAGATGTCGGAATTCGAGATGGGCCTTGCGGATGCGGTATACTACAATTCCGCAGGCGAAATCTTCCTGACCCGGAAAGTGATGGACGGCGATGCCTACAGCTTCACTGCCCGCGTTCCCCGCAGCCAGGACGGCCTCGTTGCCGCAGCTGCCCAGAAGGCGAATATGCAGGATAACCGCTACCAGGCGGCGCTGGAAAATTATACCGCCCTGCCGGGCGGCGTGGATTCCCAGGTGTATGCCCTGGCGGTGGAACTGACCCAGAACACCAACAATGCTGCCGAAAAGGCCTACGCCATCCAGAATTATCTGGCGCAGAACTACAGCTATACCCTGGACGGCGGCTATCCAGAGGTGGGCAAAGATTTCGTATCCTGGTTTCTGCTGGAATCGAAGGAAGGCTATTGCAGCTATTTCGCATCCTCCATGGCGGTGATGTGCCGCATTGCGGGCATCCCGGCGAGATATGTGGAGGGTTACTATGTTCAGGCCCAGCCGGGCGGCGAGAGCATCGTCACCGGCAAGAATGCCCATGCATGGGTAGAGGTCTACCTGAACGGCCTGGGCTGGGTGGCCTTTGATCCCACCGCCCGCGCGGTGGAGGAACAGTACGGCGAGGATGCGCTGGATGACAGCGGTACCCCGCCCGACCAGGGCTCCGTGCATGAACCCGGCAAGGAGAGTCCCTCCGACGGCAACCATGAGGGCGAGGCTGAACCGAGTCCCAGTCCGGATGTGGGCAGCAATCCCGATCCCACGCCCACGCCCGACCCGGGTGAAGACCTGGACAATCCCAACGATGAAACCGGGGATGATTCCGACGGCGATTCCGAAGATGAGCCCAAGGATGAACCCACGCCCACCCCGGAACCGGACGGAGAGAATCCGCCGCCTCCGGAGGACGAGCCGGATGATCCCAACGATAGTCCGGACGATCCGGATGAACCGGATTTCGAGGATGATCAGCCCAAGCATTGGTGGATATGGCTGATCGCACTGGTGCTGGCTGCGCTGATTGCGATTGCGGTTTTGTGGGTGGAGAAGCGCCTCCATGATACCGATCCCCTGAAGCTGTGCGTTTCCACCCGGAGCGCGCAGATGGCGGCGATGATCCTCTACCGCAGCATCCTGACCCTGCTCTCCCAGATTGGCCAGGCGCCCCAGGCGGGCGAGACGCCGGACGCCTTTGCCCAGCGCGTCACCGCCAACCTGCCGAATCCGGATTATGAGCTGTTCGTCAGCGAAGTTGTGCGCAGCCGCTATTCCGGCAAGGGAATTACCCGCGAGGGCCTGAATGCCGGCCGCAACGCCTATGTGGTGTTCCTGAACGGCATGCGCCGCAGCGAGCGCATCCGCTACCATGTGCGCCGCATCTTCCACGGCCTGGGCAGCTTCGAAAGCATTCCGTAATTCGCATTTGTCAAAACATGGCAAGCTGTGCTATACTATATAATGCGTAAGTAGAAACGCATGGAGGATTCTTTATAATGCTTGATTTCCTGAAAAAATTTCTCGCAGGCTCCAACGAAGGAGAACTGAAGAAAATACAAAAGATCGTAGATAAAATCAACGCGCTGGAGCCGTCGATGCAGAGGCTCACGGATGACCAGCTGCGCGAAAAGGTGCAGGATCTGAAGAAGCGCGCCCAGAGCGGCACCTCCCTGGACGATTTGCTGCCGGAGACCTACGCCCTCACCCGCGAGGCCGCTGTGCGCGTGCTGGGCCAGCGCCCCTTCGACGTACAGCTCATTGGCGGTATCGTGCTCCATCAGGGCCGCATTGCCGAGATGAAGACCGGTGAAGGTAAAACCCTGACCGCAACCCTGCCTGCCGTGCTGAACTCCCTCACCGGACGCGGCGTGCACATCGTCACCGTCAACGATTATCTTGCCAAGTTCCAGTCCGAATGGATGGGCAAGCTCTATCGCTTCCTGGGCCTCTCCGTCGGCCTGATCGTGCATGATCTTGAGCCCGCCGAGCGCCAGGTGGCCTACGGCGCCGACATCACCTACGGCACCAACAACGAGTTCGGCTTCGATTACCTGCGCGACAACATGGTTACCTACAAGGAAAACCTGGTGCAGCGCGAACTGAACTTCGCCATCGTGGACGAAGTGGACTCCATCCTGATCGATGAAGCCAGAACACCCCTGATCATCTCCGGCCGCGGCGAAAAGAGTACCGAGATGTACAGCCATGCCAACCAGTTCGTTGCCCGCGGTTTGCGTGAGTGCAAGATGGAGGGCGACGAGGTTGTCCAGAGCGGCGATTACATCCGCGACGAAAAGGAAAAGACCATCTCCCTCACTGAGGAAGGCGTGCGCAAGGCCGAGGCCTTCTTCCAGGTGGAAAACCTGACCGAGCCCGAGCATCAGGAGCTCTACCACCACATCCTTTCCGCCCTGCGCGCCCATAAGATGATGAAGCGCGACGTGGACTACGTGGTGAAGGACGGCCAGGTGGTCATCGTAGACGAATTCACCGGCCGACTGATGGTGGGCCGCCGCTACAGTGATGGTCTGCATCAGGCCATCGAAGCCAAGGAAGGCGTGAAGGTGGAACGCGAGAATAAGACCCTCGCTACCATCACCTTCCAGAACTACTTCCGCATGTACCGCAAGCTGTCCGGTATGACCGGTACGGCCAAGACTGAAGAAGAGGAATTCAACGGCATCTACAAGCTGGATATCGTCCAGATTCCCACCAACCGTCCCATGGTCCGCAAGGACATGAACGACGCGGTGTTCATCACCCAGAAGGCCAAGTACAAGGCCGTCGTGGAAGAGATCGTGAAGCGCCATGCCACCGGCCAGCCCGTGCTGGTGGGTACGGTTTCCGTCGAGCGCAGCGAAATGCTGGGCAAGATGCTGGAGCTGCGCGGCATTCCCCACGTGGTTCTGAACGCT
>JAGBAU010000202.1 GCA_017938785.1 Clostridia bacterium | reverse complement strand
GAAAGAAATCGGGCCCATTCTTGCCGGGCCCGATTTCGTGCTTCGGGATGTGGAAAGTATAGAAAAGAAACAAAGAATCCCGACCCCATTCCTGCCGGGGTCGGGATTCGTCATTGCAG
Organism: Clostridia bacterium; assembly: GCA_017938785.1. The sequence goes on along the minus strand of JAGBAU010000202.1, from coordinate 5,236 downwards.
CGCGGTAGCCAGGTGGCAGCGGGCACTGCCCGCTTAGCGGGCCAGGCGGACTTCCATCCAGGCGTTTTCGTAGAGCTCCATGCAGTCGGATACATCGTTGAAGTATTCGCAGCGGGCGACCACTTCTTCGCTGGGATTGATGGTAGCGCTGGCGGCGTCTTCCTCGCTCAGGCCATCCGCAACCTGCTGGATGGGGGAGCAGTAGTAGATGTACTCGAAGTTCATCTGGGCAATGTCGGGGCGGCACATGAAGTCGATGAACTGCTGTGCTTCAGCCACGTGCTGGCTGCTCTTGGGGATGCACATGCTGTCGGTCCAGATGTTGCTGCCTTCCTCGGGAATGACGTACTTGAGCTTGTCGTTCTTTTCGATGGCGTACTGTGCGTCGCCGGAGTAGATGATGGCGATTGCGGCTTCGTTGCCCACCATCTTATCCTTGGTTTCGTCCAGCAGGTAGCCGGATTCGATCTTATCCTGCTTCTGCTTCACCAGGATGTCCTTGGCGGCGTTGATTTCAGCTTCATCGCGGGTGTTCATGGAGTAACCCAGGTACTTGAGGGCCAGGCCGATGGTATCGCGCATGGAGTTCATCATGATGACCTTGCCGGCGTTCTTCTGATCGAACAGGGCGCTCCAGCTGGTGATTTCGCCATCCACCATTTCGGTGTTGTACAGGATGCCCAGGGTGCCCCACATGTAGGGAACGGAATGATTGTTGCCGGGGTCGTAGCTGGGGTTCTTCAGGCCTTCCTTCACGTTGGCGAAGTTGGGCATGGAGCTGAGATCCAGCTCAGCCAGCAGGTCGCCCGCGATCAGGCGCTCCACCATGTATTCGGAGGGGAAGAGCACGTCGTAGGTGCCTGCGCCGGCTTCCACCTTGGTGAACATTTCCTCGTTGGTGGTGAAGTTGGCATACTTCACAGTGATGCCGGTTTCTTCCTCGAACATGTCGATGACGGCCGGATCGATATAATCATACCAGTTAAAAACCGTGAGCTCAACGTCCGACTTGGCGGCGGTTTCGGTGGAAGCAGTTTCACCGGAATCTGCAGCGGCGGGAGCGGCCGGCTCGGTGGTCTTGCTGCCGCAGCCGGTCAGCATGGCCAGGGTGAGCACCAGGCACAGAAGCAATGCGATTTTTCTCATGGTCGTTTTCCTCCTTGGTGTGAAAGAATTACAGGATTTCCAAACCCGATCTGCGGTTTACGATCAGCAGCAGAACCAGGATGCACAGGAACATCAGTGCGGAGAGGGCGTACATGGTGGGTTCTACGCCGCGGCGGGCGGCGGAGTAAACGACCATGGCCAGGTTCTGGTCGGTGTTGGAGGTGAAGTAGGAGATCACGAAGTCGTCCAGTGACATGGTGAACGCCAGCAGGCCGCCGGTGACGATGCCGGGGCTGATCTCCGGAAGGATAACCTTCCACAGCGCCTTGAAGGGCTTGCAGCCCAAATCCAGCGCGGCTTCATAGATGTTGGGGTTCATCAGCTGCAGTCGGGGCAATACCGAAAGCAGAACGTATGGGGTATCGAAGGCAATGTGCGCCATGATCATGGTGGTTCGGCCCAGCGGAATCTTGGCAAACACGAACATCAGCATGAGGGATACGCCGGTTACGATATCGGGCATGGTCATGGGGATGTTGGAAATGGCGGAAAGCAGGTTGAACCAGCCCTTCTTCATGGAGTACATGCCGATGGCGCCCAGGGTGCCGATGATGACCGACACGAGGGTGGCGATCATGGCGACGGACAGGGTGACCTTCAGGGCCGAGATGATGCTCTCGTTCTGGAAGAGCTTTACGTACCAGTCCAGGGTGAAACCCGCCCATTCGGCGCGGGATTCGCTGGCGTTGAAGGAGAGGCCGAACATCACCAGGATGGGCAGATACAAAAAGGCGAGCACCAGAATCAGGTACAGGCTCTTGGCGGCCTTGGTGGCGCCGCGGCTTTTGCGAATCATGCGCTCTCTCCTTTCTGTCCGGGATTCAGGCAACGGAGCAGCAGGGTGGTGACCAGGATCAGCACCAGCATCACCAGCGACATGGAGGAGCCCACGTTGCGGTTATTGACGGTGATGAAATATTCCTCGATCATATCGCCCATCAGGTAGATCATGCCGTTGGAGAGCAGTCTCGTGATGGCGAAGGTGGTGACCGCCGGCATGAACACCATGGTGATGCCGGAAATCACGCCCGGGATGGACTGGGGAACCACCACGCGGGTGATGACGCGCAGGGGATTGGCGCCCAGGTCTTCGGCGGCTTCGATGACGCCCACCTCCAGCTTCTTGAGGGCTGTGTAGATGGGCAGCACCATGAAGGGCAGGAAGTTGTATACCATGCCCAGCAGCACCGCGCCCTCGGTGCCGATGAACTGAACCTTGCCCATGCCCAGTTTTTCCAGCAGTGTGTTGATCAGGCCGTTGTTTTCCAGGATGGTCATCATGGCGTAGGTGCGCAGCAGGAAGTTCATCCACATGGGCAGCAGGATCAGGACCACGAGCATCTTGTTCTCGGAGAAATCCTTGCTGGCCAGAAAGTATGCCGTGGGATAGCCGATCAAAAGGCAGATGACGGTGCAGAAGAACGCCAGCTTCAGGCTGGTGAGCAGCACCGGGATATAGGCGGGGGTGGCGATTTTTTCAAAGTTCGCCAGGGTGAAGGTGCCGTTGCTTCCGGTAAATGCATAATACACCACGAAGACCAGCGGCACGATGGTGAACATCAGCATCCACAGCGCGTAGGGCGTGGCGTACCATTGACGTTTCATGGCTTATGCCTCCTTGCGCATGATGTGGATGTTGAAGGGAACGATGGTCAGGCCAACGCGGCTGCCGGCGGGCTGCATGCTGGTGGAATGTACCTTCCACTTCATGCTGCCGGTGTCGATGATCATTTCGTAGTGGACGCCCTTGAACAGCACGCTTTCCACCGTGCCGGTGAGCATGCCCACATCCTCGCCCACGATCATTACGTCCTCGGGGCGGACAACCACGTCAACGGGTTCGTTCTTGCCGAAGCCCTCGTCCACACACTGGAACTCGGTGCCCAGCATTTCCACCAGATCGTCCTCCAGCATCACGCCGGGGATGATGTTGCTCTCGCCGATGAAGTCGGCAACGAAGGCGTTCTTGGGCTCATCGTAGATGCGCTTGGGATCGCCGATCTGCTGGATGCGGCCGCCATTCATGACCGCGACGGTATCGCTCATGGTGAGCGCTTCTTCCTGGTCGTGGGTGACGTAGATGAAGGTGATGCCCAGCTGCTGCTGCATGGATTTCAGTTCCACCTGCATCTCCTTGCGCAGCTTCAGATCCAGCGCGCCCAGGGGTTCGTCCAGCAGGAGAACTTCGGGTTCATTGACCAGTGCACGGGCGATGGCGATGCGCTGCTGCTGGCCGCCGGAGAGGGAGTTGACGGAGCGGTTCTCGTAGCCTTCCATCTTGACCAGCTTCAACATGCGCTCCACGCGGCGCTTGATCTCTTCCCTCTTCTGGGCACGGGTCTTCACGCCGAAGGCCTCGGGGTCCTTCAGGTTCAGGCCGAAGGCGATGTTATCGAATACATTCAGGTGGGAGAACAGGGCGTACTTCTGGAACACCGTGTTGATGCGGCGCTTGTAGGGCGGTACGCCGGCGATATCCGCGCCGTCGAAGAAGATCTGGCCGCTGGTGGGGGTTTCAAAGCCGCCCAGCAGGCGCAGAAGCGTGGTCTTGCCGCAGCCGGAGGGGCCCAGCAGGGTGACGAATTCGCACTTGCGGATATAGAGATTGATATTATGAAGGATTTGGGTATCGCCGAAGCTCTTGCAAACGTCCTTGATTTCAATCAGTCGCGTATCCTGTACCATATCTGTACTCCTTATAATGGAAAGTATCAATTAGAAGCTGGGAGGAGAGCTCACCCAGATGACCTTGCACACCGTCTTGCCGGCGTTGACCAGCTTGTGGGGACCGGTGGGCAGGTAGTAGAAGCTTTCATCCTTGCGGGCCTTTTCAACCCGATCGCCCACGATGATCTTCACCGTGCCGGCGAGCACATAGCCGAATTCCTCACCCTCGTGGGGATCATCCTCGACGGTTTCGCCGCCGGGGGCCATTTCCACCAGGATGGGTTCCATGCGGTTCTTCTGTGCGGAGGGCACCAGCCAGCGAATGCGGCCGCGAATCTGCTCGTCATCCTCCTTGACGAAGATATCGTCCTCGCCGAATACGATCTTTTCATCGTCGGTCTTGGCGAAGAAGGCGGACAGGTCCGTGCCCAGGGATTCCAGTATATCCGAAAGCGTATCCAGGGAAGGGGAGGTCTGATCGCGCTCCAGCAGGGAGATGAAGCCCTTCGAAAGCTCACAGCGGTCCGCCAGCTCTTCCTGTGTAAGCCCGCGCTGCAGGCGGATTCTACGGATTTTGTTGCCGATTTCCACAGGTTTTCCTTCCTTTCGGTTTACAAGATAAAGTTTAAGGTTGCTAAACTTTTGAAGCCATTTTATTAAACCATCTAAGAAGGCATATGTCAATATAATATGAATACATGGGCATGTTAAATGTATGTGTACATGTTTTATGTACCCAAAAGTTTAGCAAAACTAAACCAAATTGCGCACGACTGAATGATTTAGTGAATTAAAGTGTTAAATTATTGATACGACGGATTTTGAGGTTGTTTTTCGTTGACAAACAGGGACCAACAGTGTTATAATCATGTTGTGGTTTTGTTTAGAATCTATGGGCGCATAAGCCCTGAGATAAATAAAAGGAGGACTATCCAAATGAAGAAGATTCTTGCTCTGGTACTGATTGCCATGCTGGCACTCACCGGCTCTGCAATGGCAGCCAAGGTTGGCGTTGCAATGCCCACCCAGGACCTGCAGCGTTGGAACCAGGACGGCGCCAACATGAAGGCCCAGCTGGAAGCAGCAGGCTACGAAGTTATCCTGACCTACTCCAACAACGACGTTGCAAAGCAGGTTGCCGACATCGAAAACATGATCCTGAACGAAGTTGACGCTCTGGTCGTCGCTTCCATCGACGGTTCCGCTCTGGGCACCGTTCTGGCTTCTGCTAAGGAAGAAGGCATCCCGGTTATCGCTTATGACCGTCTGCTGACCGACACCGACGCAGTTGACTACTATGCAACCTTCGACAACTACATGGTCGGCACCATCCAGGGCACCTTCATCAAGGAAAAGTTTGACCTGGACAACGTAACCGAGCCCCTGACCATGGAAGTTTTCG
>JAGBAU010000020.1 GCA_017938785.1 Clostridia bacterium | reverse complement strand
GGTGGCAATATCCAGTGCATCGTTCTTGAACAAGCGGTCCAGCTGGCGCTCATAGGCTTCGATCAGCATATCCAGCACGTTTTCAATTTTCTTGCGGCTGGCCTGGATGTTCTCGCCCTGGTAGCTCTGGTTTTCCAGCATATCGTAGGATTTGAGCAGCTTGAGGGTGGTGGGCAGGTAATAGTTCATGAACTTGCGCACATCCTGCTCACGCTCCGGGTTATCGATCACCGCGCGGAAGATGCCCGCTGTCAGCGAACCAATGCGGTCAATGCGACGGGATACCGCTTCATCCTCGATCTTCTCGTTCAGCTGGTAGAGCTCGTTGAGCGTCTTTTCCAGTTCGCCCATATAATTCTTGCCAGCGCCTTCCTGTGGCCTGGAAGCCGGCTTTTCCGCCGGTTCGGCCGCAGGCTGCTGCTGTACAGGCTCGGTCTTGGGAGCCGCCTTCGGGGGCGTGCGGGTATATCCTGCATCGCCGCGCAGCGCGCCGATCAGCTCCATCACAATATCACGCCAGCCGCCGCCCTGGGGGCTTTCAGCCGTGTATCCCTTGGGCGCGGGCAGTACCAGTTCCTCCCGGTTGACGTCCAGGAAGGCTTCGCCGCCGAAATAACCTCTGGCGATCATCTTCTGCAGGTACTGGCGCATCTCGTTCTTGCTCATTTCGCTGATCTTGGCCAGCTCCCTGAACGGAATGCGGGTGCGCATGCCGATCACCGCACAGTACTCATGGAAGCGCCTGTGCATCTTGCGCTCTGAATTCATCTTACCGGCCTTCACGAAGCAGCATATGCTGCCGGCCAGCACGCCCACACCCAGCATGGGAAGGGACCAGAGGGGTATCATCAAAAGGCCGCCCACCAGCCACTTGCTGCCGCTCTTGGGTTCCGGCGGGCTGGGAAATCTGCCATTGTAGGTTCTATACATGTTTTTCACACTCCTGTGTGACATTATACGCTTTTTCTGCGGATTTTTCAATCCGTTTCAGCCTTCCCAGAAGGCATTCAACCTACGGTTGAGTGCGCTCATGCTGGTGATCTTGTGCACCTGCCAATGATCGGGCATCAGTTCAAGGTATTTTTCTGCGGAATAGCGTTCATCCAGCAGCAGCACGACGCCCCGGTCGGTCTCCGTACGGATGACGCGGCCCGCCGCCTGCAAAACCCTTCTGAAGCCGGGATAGGTGTAGGCCGCATCGGTACCGCCCTCGAAGCCATCATCGTAGAGCTCGCGCAAAAGCTCCGATTCGGGGTTCACCTGCGGCATACCCGTGGATACGATGGCCGCGCCGGAGAGCAGATCATCCGGCAGGTCCACGCCCTCGGCGAACACGCCGCCCAGCACGATGAACGCCACCATGCTTCTTTCCGGATTGGAGCGGAATTTAGCGATGAACTTCTGCCGCTTCTCCTCGGTCATATGGGATTCCTGGCAGATCACCTGCTCCCCGGGGAAACGGGTGCAGTAATACTTGCAGGCCTGCATGAGGTAAGCATGGGACGGAAAACAGGCGATGTAGTTGCCTGTGTGGGCCTCGCTCATGGCGTGAATCACGCGCACCACATGCTCCATGGTTTCATTGCGGGTCCGATAGCGCACGGATACGGGAATGCGCGCCACGAACAGGTTCTCCTTCGGAAACGGCGATTCCAGCTTCAGCCAGCGCTTCTTTTCCGGCACAGCCAGCAGGCGCGCGTAGAAATCGATGGGCGCAAGGGTGGCCGAAAACAGCGCCGCGCCGCCCACGCGGCTGAAGGTGCGGTCCAGGTATTTCTCCGGCGCATAGCACCAGAGCTTTACTTCGATATGCTTCCCCGTGCCCTCCGGCCGGACGAGCGCACGATAGGCTTGCTCATCAAACTGCTTGGCCACCCGCACGAACCAGTTGCATTCCAGCATCAGTTCCACGGTGTCCTCTTCGCTGACCCGCAGCTTTTCCGCCTGGTCGGCAAAGGCCGCAGCCGCCAGCACCAGCTCCTTCGGGGCCTCCCGGCGGGCGTCGTACTCGGCGTCCTCCAGGGTAAGCGCAGTCTCCAGCTGGGCCATGGAGCGGCAGAGTATATCCTCCGCGCCGAAGATCCGGCCAATGCGCTCCCGCAGCTCATGCACGCGCTCCCCGGACAGGGACGCGGAATACATCTCCCGGGCGCGGTCGGGCAGGTTATGGGCCTCGTCGATGAGTATGCCTGCGCGGCTCTTCTTATCGAAGTGGCGCTTGAGCCGCACGCGGGGATCGAACACATAGTTGTAATCGCAGATCACCACGTCGGCGATCTCCGTCAAATCCAGGGAGAGTTCAAAGGGGCAGATTTCAAATTCCCGGGCGAGGGCCTCGATCTCCTCGGGGCCGAAGACCTCCTGCCCCATAGCGCGGCGCAGGGCCTCCCGGCGGCGGTCGTAATAGCCGTCGCCGTAGCGGCACATGCCGCAGTCCGGCTTGTGCAGGAAGCATACCTTCTCCTTGGCAGTGATGGTGACCGAACGTATCCTGAGCCCGGATTTACGCATGAGCTGCAGGGCGTTCTCCGCTGCCCTTCGGCCAGTGGTACGGGCAGTGAGATAGAAGATGGACGTAATCTTCCCCTTCCCCAGCGCCTTCAGCGCGCCGTAGAGGGAGGCTGCCGTCTTACCGATGCCCGTAGGCGCTTCGATGAGGGTGCGGCCATCCTGGCACAGGGCGCGAAAGATATACCTCGCCATCTCTTTCTGGCCGTCGCGGTAATCCTCAAAGGGAAATTTCAGGCTCTGGAGGGTGGGTTCAGAATCCGCCTTCCAGCTGCGCTCCTCCCGGAGCCACAGCGCATAAGGTTCGGCGTAGTTCTGGAAGCGCTGCGCCAGCTCATCCGCCGTGAACCTGCGCTTGAAGCGCTGGTTTCCGCCGTGGACGCCGGTGTAGATGAGCAGAACCTCCGCATCGATGCAGCCGCTGCGCACGCAGAACATGTGGGCGTAGATCTCCGCCTGCGCCCAGTGCACGGGATAATCGTCCTGGCAGATGTGATAGGGATCGCCGCGGGTGGTCTTGATCTCCGCCACACACACGGTATTGCCCTCGTAGCACAGGGCGTCCGCCCTGCCCTGCACCAGCATGGGCACGCCTGCAATTTCTGCTTGCAGTTCGACGGGCGCTTCCGTCTGCCAGTTTTCGGGAAGCAGGTTCTGGATGGCCTGGTGCCCCTCCCGGCCCTCCCGCAGGCGGCGGGCCATCATGGCCCCGGCGGCGATGCTTCCGGAAGCACAGGCATATTCCGCCAGCGCGCGCACGCTGACCACATGAACTTCCGTCACATCCCTCACCCCTTTTCCCTTGACAGTTTCTGCATCAGGCGATAAAATTAGAATAGATATGTCCAGTATAAATGAGTTTCCACACTTTTTCAAGCAGGAGGAATCAGATTATGACCCTTTATCCGCTTTTGATGGCTCCCTATTTCCGTTCCGGCGAAGAAACCCCCTGGGGCGGCAACATGCTGCGCGACGCCTTTATGAAGGATGCTCCCGAGCAGACCGGCGAGAGCCTTGAAATTTCCGCACTGCCCGGCCGTGAGAGCGTGGTTCGCAACGGCGCGCACGCAGGCAAGAGCCTGGCCCGCATGGTGGAGCTGTGGGGTGAGGAACTGACCGGTAAGATTGACGGCGAGTTCCCGCTGCTGCTCAAGCTCATCGACGCCAAGGACAACCTGTCCGTTCAGGTGCATCCGGGCGATGAATACGCCGGCGCCAACGAGGGCGGCAAGCTGGGCAAGACCGAAGCCTGGATCATCCTCAACTGCGAAGAGGGCGCAAAGATGGCCTACGGCGTAAATGCCGAGGGCAAGAGCCTGTCCGAAATCTTCGAGCAGGGCGGCGAAGCCATCGAAGCCGCCATCAACTGGGTAAACGTGCGCCCCGGCGACGTGTATTACATTCCCAACGGCATGGTGCACGCCATCGGTGCAGGCATCCAGATCTACGAAATTCAGCAGAGCAGCGACGTAACCTACCGCTTCTGGGATTGGGGCCGCGTCGGCAAGGACGGCAATCCCCGCCAGCTGCACATCAGGCAGGCGCTGGATGTAACCAACGCTGATATGCACATGAGCAAGATCTTCGGCACCACCAGCCTGTGCAAGGGCGGCAGCCGCACCTATTACATTTCAAACCGCTACTTCGAGTTGTGCCGCCTGAACGTATCCGGCAAGATGCCCATCTGCAACGGCCGCATGCTGTTCATCACTCCCCTGGGCCCCTGCAAATTGAAGTGGGCCGATGAGGAGCTGGAGCTAATG